>NZ_BBLT01000002.1:600000-821468 GCF_000775915.1 Sporocytophaga myxococcoides | reverse complement strand
CCATTACAATTCTATTTTTAAGTTCGAATCCGCCAACTTTGGCTGATGTAAATAAAACGTCTTTTACTGTTGTTTCCATAAATTTAGTTTTAACGTAATTCGTTTAAACAATTATTAAATTATAAAAATACCCTTTTGTTATAAAGGGGAAATTCAGTTGATCTAGCCTCTTAATTTATCAAGAAGATCAGATAAGGTATTTGCCTCTTCCTCAGTAAGGTTTTCAGCTATTTTACTATTTTCTTTCATTATAGGCTCCATCTCTTCAAGGAGTTTCAAGCCTTTTTCAGTAATACCTACGTTGACCTGCCTTCTGTTTTCCTCATTGACAAAACGGTCCACCAGACCTTTACTTAATAACCTGTCACACAGTCTGGTCAGATCCGGATTTTTATCCAGCATCACTTCTTTGATAGCACCGCAGCAAGCTGATTCAGGGTGTTTGCCGCGCAAAATTCTGAGTACATTATACTGCTGATGAGTAAGATCAAAGCGTTTAAATAATTCTTCCAGCTTTCCACTTAACTGATTGTAAGTATAAATCAGGTTTATCCATGCCCTTTCCTGAGAGTTATTAAATTTTTTCTGCTTTATCGCCTCCTCAATTTTCATATTTCAAATTTATAGCATTTCTACAATAAACAAAATTTGTTTAAACAAAGTTTTCATACTTTTTAAAATTAACGTACCAAATGTTCAATATCCTTAAGGAGAATTAATAAAGCTTTATTTGATAAGTATACTTCCACAGCACAAAGTGTAAGAGATATCAGCATCATAATAAGGCTAATTCCAAAAACGGTGTGTACCAAATGAGTAAAACCATTATAAATCAAATACATGGTAAACGCAGCTGAAACCATAGCTCCTATTCCTATAAGCTGCATGTTCCTGATGAGCATAATTCTTTGTCTCAGGATTTTTATTTGTTTAATAATCACATCAGACTGTTCTGAACTATATTGACTATGCAGTGCTCTGATTCTATTACTGATGGCTATATATCTATTCGTATATGCCAATAGCAGCAGGGAGATCGTTGGAAATAAAAGTGCGGGTGTTGTTAAGGTAAGGTCATTCATCTTCTTCCTTATTTTTATTTTCTCTTAACTAAATATAACTAAAGGGTTTTAAAGTGAAAGTAAAAAAGCCGGGCTAAATTCATTAAACCACCCCTTCAGGAAGGAGGTTGTAATTTTGAATCCTGTCATTTCACCAAAAAAGGCTACCTTTTCCAAGATAGCCTTATATCAGATATTTTTTTTACATATCACTTATTAACCCTCAAAATCATACCCTTCTTCACTGAGTAGCCTTCCAGCTTATTAAGGTCCTTAAGTTCTTCGATCGTTAAACCGAATTTTTTAGCGATGCTGTCAATGGAATCTCCATCCTTCACAGAATACTTGCCGGCTCCGGAAGCATTAGCATTCATCTTTACCTTCAGCTTTTGACCTGCAAAAATAGTATTGTCCTTCAGAGAATTTAACTGAATCAATTCTTCAGGTGTCATACCAAACAAGCGGCTTATTGAAAATACTGTATTGCCAGACTCTGCTATATAGTAATCTTCCCCTTCATTGAGAGGAGCAGCTTTTTTATTAATTGTCGCTACAAAACCATTTGGATTTACATCATCTTCATCACGGTCTACTTCAGCCATCGTGGAAGGCGCAACGATATCTGCATCTCCTGTTCTTCTTACCCTTAGAGGAGTAAAAGCTTCAAGATTCTGTCCCTTAAGATTATTCAGCTTTTTCAGCTCTTCCACGGACATTTTATATTTTTTAGCAATCTCTTCTATTGTAACTTTAGGCTCTATAATATAAGTCATTGCCTTGGCCTGGTATCCCGGCCCTCCAATGATATGGAACTCTACCCTTCTGTTAAGCTGTCTGCCGATTGCATTTTTATTAGCCACCAAAGGTTTGCCCTCTCCCAATGCATTTACAACAAGTGCGCTTTTGTCAAGACCTTTTGATTTAAGATACTCCGAAGCTTTGATCCCTCTTTTTTCTGATAATGCTACATTATATTCATCAGAACCATAACTGTCTGTATAGGCATTCATTTCGATTTGCACCTCCGGATGCTTTTTGCAATATGCACACAGATCATCCAGTGTCTTTTTGGCTTCAGGTCTTAAATCAAATTTATCAAAATCGAAATATATGTTCTCAAACAGAACCCTTGATACCGGCTGGTCAGACGATTTTACTTTTACATCTTCAACAAGATATTTTATTTCAGCCGTGATTTTTGCATCCTTATCTTCAAGAGTTACTTTATAGTTATCAGGCTTAAGATTTTCATATCTGAAAGTACCCTTTTCATTGGTAGTTGTCCTTTTCAGGGTTTCGTTCTTTTCGTTTTTAAGGATAACCCCTACGTCCGATGCTGGTTGATGTGTCTCTTCATCTACAAGAGTACCGACGATCGAAATACTTTGAGCTTCCTGCAGAGAATCTTTGTCAACCTGAGCGATAAGGGCTTGTTTACTTTCAATCAGAAACATGTAAATATCATCGTTTCCAATTCCACCATCGCGATTTGAGGCCAGGTATCCTTTTTTCTCACCCACCACAAAATAGAAATCATCTTTACTGGAGTTAAAAGGTAGACCCACATTCTGAACTTCTTCAGTAAAGTTTTTTCCTTTAGCCATAAATATGTCCAGACCACCAAAGCCTTCACGTCCGTTGGTTGAGAAAAACAAAGTTCTGTCTGCAGGATAATAACATGGAGACATATCTATGCCAGGCGTGTTAATCTCAGTCCCCATATTGATAGCTTTCCCCCAATTATCATCACCGTTACATGTGCTATAGTAAATATCATGCATCCCCAGCCCTCCTTCTCTTTTGGACACAAAGAACATCGTATCTGCATTTGGTGAAACAGAAGGCTGAACATTGTATGTTTTAGGATAATTGATATTTTCATTAAGTTTCACAGGATTCGTCCATTTGCCGTTTTCCAGTTTGGTCACATAAATAGCACATTCATACGCTATGATCTTTCCTGTCTTGACAGGCTCATCACACCTTGTAAAGTAAAATTTTGTTCTATCCTTGTTGAAAGAGCCACCGGACTCGTTGAATTTGGAATTTACTACACTGAACTTGTCCTTGTCGTCCATTTGCTTCCAGGTCGAACCTTCCTTTTTGAACCTGAAGTTATCACTGTATTCACCTCCAAGCATTCCATATTCACTTTCTCCTATGGATTCTGGTCTTGCAGAAGTAACGACGATGGTACTGTCGTTTTCGAAAATTACCGGAGAATAATCCGACTCTACTGAGTTAACAGGAGTTTTCAGGTTGAAGAATTCGTAATCCCTTACTGGCTTTTTCATTTCGTCAATGGCAAGTGTGCAACCATCTTTGTCAATCTCTGCCTGGTCTCTGTATTTCTTTGTTTCAGAATCTGGATTTGGGTTTTCATTTATAAATTCCTGAAACTGTTTTTCCGCTTCTTCATATTTACCATTAAGCTTGAGCATTAAAGCATACCAGTATCTTGCAAGTGGGAAATCAGGAAGTGCCTTTTCTACAGATATTTTATAGTATTTTTCTGCAGAAGGGTAATTAAAATGAAATCTGTAGGCTTCCGCAAGTCTATAGCATACATAGTTATTACCGGGTTCCTCCGCATATACTTTTTCATATTCCTGAGAAGCAAGGTAGTAATCCATATTTTCAAAATACTTATCTGCCAGCTCAACTGAAGCTTTCTCTCCTTTCTTTTTTGCCTTTTTCTGCGCCAGAAGATCACTATGCTGAAAGCACAAAAAGAAAAGAATAAACAGAAGTGTGAGCGTCTTTTTCATCGCTGATAACCTCCCATAATTCTAAATTGAATTTAATTAATTTGAAACCTGTATACGAAAGTAGAAAAAAATCAGATTCTAGGCGTGTAAAACCTTCTTGATCTGCCTTCCCTTACTTTCATGAGTGTGAGAGAAATTTCATAAGCTCCTCTTCCGCGACTGATACTTTTAAGAGCCGATGCGTTATAATCATAGCTGAAACCAATCATATAATTGTCATTACCCAGGCCCAGGGATGCAATAAATGCATCTTGCAACCGATACCATCCTCCGAAAATAACGTCACGAGGAGCCAAAAACTTCTTTTGGTCGTTGAATACATACGTAAAATAGGCTCCTGCGTTTATTTGTCTGTAAGGGTTTTGACTTAAAACCAGAACATTCGGAGAAATATTTAATCGTTCTCCGGCTTTCACTTCAAAGCCTGCATGCAATTTGAAAAGATAAGGTACTTTATTAATAACCCCTTTCACCATTGATTCATTGGGAGATGACAAGTGGTAGGCTGCAAAACCTGCATAAGCACTGTAGCCTTTATCAGAATAGTCTCTTCCTGCATTATAGTAGTATATGGCACCGGCAGAGACATCAGCATATATTTTAGCTGTATTGACACTTTCTTCGCTTACAAACTCGGTAACATCATAGCCAATATACGGATTGAACTGTGATCCCCATTGGAGATTGGTAAAGTCAATATTTCGCTGAACAATTCCTCCCTGCAGGCCAAAAGTAAGGCAGTTCATTTTATTGCTACTAAGCCACAGGTTGTAAGCTGCATTTAGATTAATCCCAATAGTTTTAAAATTTCCATCACCAGCACGGTCATTATATATGGAAAGACCTAATCCTCCAAGATGAGAATCTTCAATTCCCTTTTTGGCATAAATAGGTTTGATTAAAGAAATCTGATTGGTAACATAGGGTATGTTGGCTACAGACCTCCACTGATTTCTATAACTGGAATTAAAAGTAAGATTGGAATAAATTCCTGCCATAGCAGGATTAAGGTAGAGCCCTGATGCATAATACTGAGAAAATGCGGCATCCTGAGCTTTAACCTCTCTTATACAAAGGGATACAATAAAAAAACAGGCCCAAAAGCCGACACATATCCTCTTCAGTTTCATATTTATCTAACAAGTGTAACCGTTCCGGATTTTTCAAATTCCGAACCGTCGTTAAACTTACCAACAACCATATAGGTGTATACTCCCATTGGAGCATTTTGTCCATCCCAGCCTTTTCTGTTAGCCATGTTAAAGTCTGAAGTTTCGAATACTACCTCCCCCCATTTATTGAAAACTTTAAAAGTAAAGCTTTGAGAAGAAATATTCAAACCGTAAACTTTACAAACTGAATTTTCCGGATTTCTGGAATATGGATTAAAGATGTTAGGCACAAACAGATATTTACTTGAGAGCACCTCAACTGCCAGACTTGCCATAGAAGAACACCCGTCTTTATTGATTACAGTGAGTTCCACATTATACTTACCCGGATTAGAGTATGTATAACTACTGTTAAAGAGGTTACTGGTATTACCATCTTTAAAATCCCACTTCCATGTACTTATATTTTGTGCCAAAGTATCTACCATATTAATAAATGATATTACATCTCCCGATATTGCATCCAAAGTTTCTTTACTGGTGTTATCCAGGCTCTTGGATGGTCCATCTGCTCTGAATGAAGCCTCAGGAGAGGGAACAAACGTAACATCTTTATCTAAAGTTACATTTCCGCACTCATTACTAACCTTTACCGTAAATGTCTTCACTCCTGATGCAAGTGAAGAGTTATCGGAAATGAAGAAGGTAGAATCTTTTTCCGGAGTTGAAAACTCTCCTGATGAAGAGGCTACTGTCCATTCGTAAACGAGCACTCCATCCCCCTGAGATGTAATAACTTTTAGAGGAATTCCATCAGCCATACAAGATTTTAGTGGAGATTCAATAGAGCTGATTACCGGAGGAGCCATAAAATCTATTGTATACTTGCTCGTATCATAACAACCATTTTGCTCAAAAATTGCATAATAGGTTCCATCCGTATTTACAATATGAGTCGATCCCTGATCCAGGAGTGTATTGTTTTCATCCATCCAGGTAACAAGACTTGAATATGGGTTTACACTGAGTGTCACATCCGTTCCTTCACATGCCTGAGGCGTATTGGAGACAATATCATCTTTTACAGGTTTGGGCCTGATGGTCAATTCAACGGTATCCGTCGCAGTACAATTAGTGGTATTATCTTTAACATTCAGGATGAAAGTATTGATGCCGGCAGTTGTTGGCGTTACAGATGGTCTGGCATCGGCATAGTTACCGGGAGTCCAGCTAAAAGTATATGTTGTAGGTAATGAAGGGTTTCCGACACCTCCAAGCATAAAAGTATTTCCTATACAATCTCCCGTATCCTCTCCTGCATCAGCAGTTGGTTTTATGCTTGCTGTAACTATAATAGAGTCGGCAACTGAGCAATTGTTACTGTTTGTTACTTTTAAATAATACTTTTTAGATGTTCCCTCTGCAATTTTAACAAATGCATTAAAATCAGAAATATCGGAAACTCCAGCAGCATTAGAAATACCGTCAATATCTTCTGACCATTTTTTGAAAGTGAGAGCACTTACAGACTGGTAAGAAGCATTAAACTTGCCGCTGTCACCAGGACAAAATTTGATATCGGTACCAGCATCCACAGAAATTTTATCTACAAGAACTTCAACCGAAGAAGTATCAGAACAACCATCTCCAGTCGTAACCTTTACCTTATATCTTGTAGTCACAGAAGGAGTTGCAGTTGGAGTCCATAACGTACTGTCATTTAATGTCTCTGCTGGCCACCATGCTACTTTATATCCTGCAGTAGATGGTACATCAAGGCCAGCAGCTTCTCCAGGACAAATGCCTTTGTCTGGGAAAGTTTTCGGAACCACATTAGTCGGCTTGGATGAAATTTTCACTATGACCTTGGCCGTATCAGAACACATTGGACTTCCTGTAGCATCCTTCATCTTAAGTGTGTAAACAGTACCAGAAACCGAAGGTGTAGCTTTAGGATTTGGACTCAGATAATTATCAAGTCCAGTAGCTGGAGACCATTCGTATGTATAATTGGAAGAAGGATTCTGCGGACCAAGTATTGCAGGGTCGCCATCACACATACCCACAATTCTGTCCATGGCAGCTTTCGGAGGCAGAGGTTTTAAAGATACTTTGATGGTGTCAAAGTTAGCACATCTCACTCCTGCTACTTTTACAATATATTCTGTTGACACAAGAGGGGTTACGATTGGATTCGACACATTTACATTAGATATGGTAGGGTCAGCATTCCAAAGATAGGTATTTCCATCTGGAGGAATGCCAATCTGAACCGATTCTCCCTTACAAATGGTTACATCATTCCCCATATTAATTGCAGGAATAGGAAATATTGCAATAGTGACAGGATCTTTTGTGACACATCCAAATTCATTAGTTGCTATTAGTTCATAGTTATTAGATATGAATGGCCTCCCAGCAGGCACTACTGCATTAAATGGAACATGAATCCCAACTTCAGGAGTTTTTTCAGTAATAATTAAATAATTGATATATCCAGGAGAATTAAACGACCAGGTATAGGATATTCCATTAGTAGGAGCACCACTAAAGCCAATGACTGTATCGGTTCCAGGACATAAAGGATAAAAAGCAGTAAAGTTTTTTGATAAGGTATCTGGTCGTGGATTTACAATAACCTTGATAGAATCTGTTGTAATACAACCTGCTGCCTCAATTGTTATTTTAAAAAGAGTCGTAGCATAAAGATTCAATGTACTTGTTAAAAGACTTGATGGATCTCCAACAAGGTTTGCAGGAGTCCATGAAATAGTTGCTGTTTTAGGTGTTATAGGCACCGCCATCAAACCAAAAGCACTGCCTGCACAAATGGCAGTATCTTCAGGAAGTTTTTTAATTCTCATTCCCTTGAAAGTTGTAGGGCCGCTATTGAGGCTAAAGGAACAGGCAGGGTTTTTGGCATAAGCAATAAAATCTGCAGATGCTGCAACACTACTTAAATACAAGGTATCACTACTTCCTGCTGATATTTTAACAATATCCCCTTTTTGATTTTTCCAGATAATAGTATCCATCGGAGAGGCTACTGCATCTTTTATTTTAGCTACAATTGCATAATTCCCGCATGCAAGGTCTGAAAGCAATTCCAAAGGCTCCAGTTCCGGTATAGTAAAGACGTAAACATCTTTACTAAGAGAATCAGTACAGGAAACTCCTGATGTAAAATAATACTTAACAGAATATATCCCCGGACTCTTGCCTGAGGGATTAAATTGCCATTTACCACTAACATATTCTGCAGGTTCTGAATAACTTGCCGCTCCGAAATTTTTAGTACAAATCGTAGATGTGATTGCAGAAGGAGTTGTTTCTGTATTGCAATAGAAATCTTTAAGGCCTGTAAAAGCTGAAGGCTTCCAATTATTAATAGATGACCGGATTACAGAGTTTCCAGTAAAGTTTGCGACATCAATGTACCCTCTGTTATAAAGTGAAATTGAGGAGGGATCCTCTAACCCATTTATTGGTAAATCAGTAATACTTCCGGAATTAGAGACCTTAAAAATCTTATTTCCATTGACATCTGAATAATAAACGTTTCCATCACAGTCTATTGCAAGACCCGAAATTCTTTCATCGCTCCCTTTTCTGTTTACAGCAATGGATACCATATTCGTCGCAAGGTTTAGTTTTTTAATGACAGACCTTGCAGGATCTGCAATATATAAGTAACCATCAGCAATAGTTAAGTGACCAAGTAAACCAAACTGAGCTGCAGAGCCTGCTACTGGTCCGGGGACGGAAGTACCATCAGGAACATCACCGGTAATTGATCCTGCAATAGTAGTTACCTGCTTTGTTGCAATATCAATTTTTTTAATCTTAAAGTTTCTGGAATCACTCACATATAAAGTTTTTCCCAAATCATCAATTGCAATCCCATAAGGATTTCTGAATCGTGCTGCAGTTCCAATACCATCCAGGTCTCCTCCGACAGGTGTCGCTGTATTTTCACCTGCTATAATCTGAACTCCGGTGGAGGGATTGTAAACTTTTATATTATGATTTACCTGATCACAGAAATAAACATTATTGCCAAACGATACAAGACCTGTTGGAACATTTAACCTTACCAATTTGGGATCAGCACCTACTGTATTTCCCTTGGCCCCACTTGTGTTTATAATTTCCCTAGCTCCGTTTTCATCAATCACCCAGATCTTGTTATTATTGCTGTCGCTGAAATATATCTTCCCCTGACAGGTAGTCGTAATACCCTGAGGATTGCTTATCAAGCCTACTGCTCCGGATCCTCCGCCTACCAGTACAGCAGAGCAAGGAGCAGGATCTATTGTAACTGTCTGCTGCGCAGGAACTATACAACCAGCCGAGTACTTTATTACATGTTTTCCAGAACCCGCAATGGTCGGATCAAAATACCAGATATCTTTGCCTCCTGAAATTACTCCCGGACCATAAAATATTCCCCCTGCCGGTGTTCCATATATCCTCGATTTCATACCTGAAACACAGTAGGATGATCTCAGATCTGTAATAGTGGCATTTCCGTTAGCTGCGGCAGGTGTGACAGCAATTTCGATAGAACCTTTTTCAGTACAATTGTTATTTGCAATAAGAAAATAAACAGTTGTAGGCTGTGTAATATTATCGACTGAATATTCAGTTCCCATAGAGGCTGCTGTGGGAGTGCTTGTAAAAGGGGTTAAACTCCAATAGACCCTATAATTAGAACTTCCTTTTTTAAATTTTATATCAGCAAGAGAGACTTTTGCGCTCCCTGGAATGCATACAGAAGGACTTGGTGATTTCCGGTAAGAAATGCATTCATTGGAATTTAAATACCACCACCACCAGGAAGACTGTGCAGAAGCCGATCGCGCAGACAAACACAATACACTAATTACCAGAGCAAGTGTATATATAAAAATTTTCAAATTCGGTTTCATAACGTAATCTGAAGGATTAAGTAAATTGAAATTCATTAAATATGAATCCAAAATGAACTTGTAAAGTAAGCTGTTTTAATCAAATTCATTTATTTAAATCCCGTATAAACAGTATTTTTCAAATAAATTTTACGTAAAAATCTATGCCCTGGTTCTTCTTACTTGTTTTTTTAATTTAATTTTGTCCTATGAGTTTTGGAAAAAGATTATACCAAATCTGGGTTTGGTTTTGCTTCATTGTCGTATTTCTGCTGATTTATCCTTTTTTCGTTTTATTTTCTTTAAGGGACAGCTGGAAAAAATATGGTCATTTCTTTAATAAGGTCTGGGCACATACTGTTTTTGGAAGTTGTATGCTACGGACCAAAGTAGAATTTCGTTTTAAACAGGATAAAAAACAATCCTACGTTTACTGTGCCAACCATTCCTCCTATCTGGACATTCCGACATTGTGCTATTCATTATCAGGTTATTATCTATTCATCGGTAAAGCCTCACTTGCCAAGGTTCCTTTGTTTGGTTACATGTTCCGCAATTATTACATAGCTGTTGATCGCCACAGCAAATTGAGCAGGTATGAGACAATGCAGAAATCTATGGAAGCCATAGATAAAAAACGCAGCCTTGCTTTTTTTCCGGAAGGAACAATCCCTAAAAATGCTGGGTATCAAATGATTCCTTTCAAGGATGGGGCATTTAGAATAGCAATTGAAAAACAGGTACCTATTGTTCCCGTCACTATACCTTTCAACTGGCTCATATTGCCGGATGATGGTAAGTATGTACCTAATCGCCGCCTTATGAAAGTTATTGTACACGAACCGATTGAAACAAAAGGCATGACACTGGATGATGTAGACGCGCTAAAAGATAAGACTTTTGACATCATTCAAAGAGAACTGATAATACAAAACAAAGAAGTTGCTTTAGTTTAAAAACTTATCATACCAGTTTTTAAAAACTTTAATGGAATTCAGAATTTTAGTACTTTTGAAACACGATTGATTATTACTTATTATGCATATAGATAAAGAAACCATCAGAAAAATTGCTCATCTGGGAAGACTGGAATTTGAGGAAAAAAATGAAGAGCACATTTTGAAAGATTTTAACAAAATTCTTGACTGGATGGACAAACTCAATGAGCTTGACACTTCAAATGTTGCCCCACTTATACATATGTCCTCTGAAGTAAATGTCCTCAGAGAAGATGAAGTTAAAGTGACTTTGAAACATGAAGAAGCTTTATACAATGCTCCGAAAAAAGATTCAGATTATTTCAGAGTTCCCAAATTCCTCGGATAAAGACCTCATACGAAGTCCTTCCTCCAAAAGAGAAGGACTTTTTTATCTTATTAACTGTTCATACCTTTCTTAATCCCATATTAATAAGTAGTCCTCTCAATCAATTTACTCCCATCAAGTATTTCCTTATGGTAAAAGTTATCTATTTTTAAGGCTTTATCCTAATCTTTTCTTGCTTTATAAGGTTATCTATTTAGCCTATCATTTTTTCAAGGATGGAGAAATCAGAACTATTACAGAATGAGACAGGAGAAGCTTTTCTTGCATTTGCCGAAGAAGTACCTCCTGAGGAAATTGGCAAATTATTTAATGAACTTCAAAAGGATTTTTTACAGGAAGAGGAAAAGTTGAAAATACTTTTTTCAGCTATTCCATTTCCAAAAAATGCCCGGACTTTCGAGCATCTTGATTTTGATCTTCAAAATAAAATACTGGAAATAGCCCCTTTAAACCTCACCTCTTCTCTACTCAATGAACTTTCACCTGATGACAGGACAAGACTATTCAGTGAAATGCCAAAAGAATCCCTGGCCAAATGGTTAAGCATGCTTTCTGTACAGGAAAGGAAAGATGCCCTAAAGTTATTAGAATATCCATCTGAAAGTATTGGCAGGCTTATGACCACTGATTACATTGCCGTGCGCCCAGAATGGACCTGCGAGAAGACAATAAAATTTATTAGAGACTTCGGACTCAATAGCGAAACCATCAATTTCATTTATGTAGTAGATAAGGACAATAAACTGATAGATGATTTAAAAATTAGAGAAATACTTCTTGCAAAGCCCGAATCAACTATAGGTGATCTTGTTGACAATAGGTTTGTAAGCCTGGAAGCAACTTCAGATCAGGAAAAAACAATAAGTACCTTTATGGAAACAGACAGATTTGCTCTTCCTGTAACCGACTTTAATGGCAAGTTATTAGGTATAGTTACAGCTGATGATGTATTAGATGTTATTGAACGAGAAGATACCGAAGACATACAAAAACTTGGAGGTAGTGAAGCACTGGATGAACCTTATCTTGAAATAAATTTACCTACCCTTGTAAGAAAAAGAGCAGGCTGGCTTATTATATTATTTATTGGTGAAATGCTGACTGCTTCAGCAATGAGTTTCTTTGAAAACGAAATAGCAAGTGCAGTAGTATTAGCCTTATTTATTCCATTAATTATATCAAGCGGAGGAAACTCAGGCTCCCAGGCTGCGACTATTATTACAAGAGCTTTGGCATTGGAAGAAGTTAGCAAGTCAGACTGGTTGAAAGTTTTCAAAAGGGAAATAATTTCTGGTATAATGCTTGGACTAATACTTGGTCTTATTGGTTTTTTAAGGGTTATTATCTGGAGCACTCTGTTTCATACTTACGGAGAACATTCGTTAAAAATAGCATCCACTGTTGGCTTTTCTCTTATAGGTGTCGTGTTATGGGGAACAATTTCCGGATCTATGCTTCCGATTTTTTTAAAGAGCCTTGGCTTTGATCCAGCTGTTTCTTCCGCACCATTTGTAGCAACCATAGTAGATGTTACAGGCATTATCATATATTTCTCCATGGCTTTTTTATTTCTGAAGGGAACACTTCTTTAAGTTAAAAGCTGAAAGTGTAAAGTTAAAAGTTTTAAAAAAAACAGGTAGATAACGCAAAGTATTTAATGGCCCGAGCTTCTGTCAAAAAATTAGAGTATATCATTATAAAGCAAAAGTTGAAAGTTAAAAGTTATTAAAACTTTCAACTTTCAACTTTATACTTTCAGCTTTCGCTTCTTATAGACCAAATTTGTAGTTAAGTTTTACTGCAAATGAAGTTCTGTCTACACCAAAAAGGTCTGTATGTTCCATTGAATTACCAGACTGTTGCCATCTCAGAGAATTGATAGATCTTGCTCCGGAAAGGATGTCATAAGCATAAACCGAGAATGATAATTTTTCATTAGCCTGAATGTTCACACTCAAGTTCCATTTTACCATTAGGCTGTTATGAATTCCAAGATAAGGATATTGATTATTGTATCCATAAGAAGAGCCATAATCAGCAAGAATTGGATTGTTTTGATTAGCTGTGCTATATGTATGAATATCACGACGTCCGGTCAATCCCCAGAATAATCTTGCATCTGTATGAAGTGTCAACCAGCTTGTTGGCTTGTAATCAAGATAAATCTTTGTGATGTTTGAAACAAGGTTCAGGAAGTTCTTTCCATCCACGGTAATCTGATCACGGATTGAGTTGATACGAACCGTAGTAACAGAGTCTTTTGTAGGATCTACATTGCTCTTCACTGGTTTAGGAGTATATTTATAAACACCATTTCCTACAGATGCAGAATCATAACCATTGAATACATTCAACTGATATTCTTCGTAGTAATCGGCAACCTTTGTATTCGCAATTTTTGATAAAACATGGTTAATTCCCAAAGTTACATTTGAAGAATTGTAGCGTATATCAAGTTCAGCATTCATAAAGCTATAAGATCCTGAGTTAACTACTCTGAATATTTGCTGGTTCCATGTAAACAGGTCTTTCACTGTATTGTATGAAAGTGATGGCAATACGCTAAGACGATTATCAAGTAAAGAGTGCACCGAAGTTAATTCAATTGAACTGGATCTTTCAGGCTTCAACCTGTGAAGGATTTCGGTAGTTACAGGAGGAATCGGAGTTGAATTTGGCCCTGGTTTCTCGTATGGTTTTTCATAGTGATAGTCATTTCCTGCAAATGGCTGTCCATCGTCTCCAATTGTGTTCCTATTAAACTCATAGTTGTCTGCGTTACCATTATTTGCTGATGTCTGGTACATCACTTTAAAGATATTGTTCTCATTCGCTTTTGCTACAAGTGCAATCTTAGGAGTTACTACGCCTCCGAATTGCGCTGTACGTGTGTGTCTGTCATATCTTAAACCAAACTGAGCATTCAATTTTTCAGACAACTTATATATACCTTCAGCGAAAACTGCATGGTTGGTATATATTACATCCGATACAATCGGGTGACTTCTTTTTTCATCCTGAGAGTTGTAACCTGCCATATCTTTACCAATGTCAAATAATCTAAATTGGTAACCAACTGCAAGTTGCAATTTCGGAACTGTTTTAAGCATATACATGGCAGAAGCATTATATCTGCGTTCACCAAAAGTCTCAACTCTCCAAGGATGTCTGTCTGATGAATAACTGTTAGCAGAAGCAACAACAGCGCTCTTCATATCTTCGAGCTGAATACGGTTTGTATTCATATCGAAGCCAGCATTCAGAATTACGCTATTGTCTTTAACGGGAAGTTCGTATGAAAATTGATTAGTAAAGTTGTTTATTACATATTGTCTTCTGTTAGTGTTACCTGGTTCGATTTGTCCATAAAATCCTTTTATGTTTCGCAGCTGCCCGTCTATCATTCGATCCGGGGCAAGGGTATCTGAATTTACAAAATCCGGCCATCCGTCAACAGGGAAATAGCCAGAAGCATTTGTTACCTGATGTGTGTAACGGCTATAATATCTGAAATTTTTGTAATTGTAATCAACGCCGAATCGATAGTTACCAGGAGTTGACCAAGCACTACCTGAAGTTGGGACTCCATCGGCAGGAGGATTTTCCATCCACTGAGGATAAGGCCAGTGAGGTCTTCCATATAGACGGCCTCTCTCCGTACCAATACCATCTGATTGTCTGTAACCACCTGTAATAACTATATTGGAATGTTCATTAATTTTAGAGGCAGCAGACAATTCATATTGACGGCTAAAGTTTTCTCCATTCCAGGTTCCCTGAGTAACCGAAGCCTTTACTTCATCCTTTTTATAACGCTCTGTTACAATGTTCACTACACCTCCAATAGCTCCGGAACCATAGATAAGACCAGATGGTCCACGGATAATCTCTACTCGTTCAATATCTCCCAGCATACCAAGATCAAGCTCCATGTTTGCACCATCTCTTGCCTCAGTATTCATCTTATGACCATTTACAAGGAAAATGAATTTAGTATTTCTGTCTGCAGCAACACCCCGCATTCCCCAGATAACACCATTCCATTTATTGTACATGTATTGAAATCCGGGCACATAAATCTCAAGTAATTCGGAAAGATGTCTTGCTCCTGAAAGATGGATTTGATCCTGATTAATCACTGTCAAACTCAGAGCTGAGTTTTTAAGATCAAGATCCAGGAAAGATCCGGAAGTTATCTTCATATTCAACAATTCTTCCAATGAGAGTTCGAGTAGGTCTCCCTGAGCTGCTTCTGTGCTCTCGGTCGGGTTTTGACCGAAAACCTTTGTAGGTTCTAAACTTGTCAGAGATGCTATTGCAATAGCCATCCCAACAATTCTTTTCTTACTCATATTTGCTATCTGGTTAATTTTCTGATACTTGTTAGTGGTCGATTTTTACGCTACCCTCTAACAATTGTTAATTTGGGGCTACTAAGACACCAGAATACCATGTAAGAAAATTAACCTTTTCGTCATAAAATATAGCTTAAAAATTCTCAAGTCGTCTTCGAAATTTTGTCGTTGGTCTATCTAGGCCTCAAATCTGAAAGGCCAAAGAAAAGGTTGTGTAAAAAAAAAAGAAAAAATAAAACAATTCTGCCTCACAACAATACAAAACACTAAAAAACAGCAAGTTATATTCAAATATAATTATTTCAAGTTGTCGTTAGTATTTTTTTGATTTTATCCGATAATCCAACGTTTTTCAAAAAAATCTCTTGTCAATTTTTCAATAATTCACTGTTATTTGTTCTAAAAAATTTTATACAAACAGGCATATTATGCCTAAATTCAAAGATTTACACCTTCACTCACTTAATCCTATTTTAAAATGTGGATTGTCAAATTAATCCATTGGATCAATTTAAATTTGAATAGTTACTTTATCCTGCATAAATACCAAAATAAAAAGATTGCTCTCATAGATCACTTTATTAATACGCATTTTAGTCTGTTATCATTTTTTCAACTAAATAAATTCTTAACATTTTTCTGTCTACAAAAACCTTTACATTTTCCAACGGTTACTTCAAGTGCAGCAATTAAACCCACTTGCAAATGTGGATTGTAAGATTAGCATTAGACAGGCCTTATACTTTTGTAGTAGTTTCACTGCTGATTCTGATACTCGGACTCGTGGCTATCAGCAGAATGGCTGTTGATATATTTCCAAACATAAACATTCCTGTAGTAAGCGTTATTTGGAGTTACAATGGCATTTCACCTAAAGAGATGGAGCAGAGGATTGTAACAGTATGTGAAAGAGCCTATACAACAACTGTAAATGACATTGAACACATAGAATCTCAATCGTATCGGGGAGTTTCAGTCATCAAAATCTATTTCCAGCCTGGAGCAGAAGTGGAAGCAGCAGTTGCTCAGCTTGCGTCAAGTTCATTAAGCTTATTAAGGATTCTTCCTCCTGGAACAACCGCGCCTTTAATATTGAGATACAACGCTTCCAATGTACCTATTTTGCAGATAGCGTTGAGCAGCCAAACTTTACCAGAGCAAGCCATTAATGACATTGCCACAAACTTCATCCGCACCGGATTAGCAACAGTACAAGGAGCACAAATACCGTTGCCCTATGGAGGAAAACAACGAAATGTAATGGTCGATCTTGATATAGAAGCTCTCAATGCCAAAAACCTGTCTCCAACTGATGTCTCGAATGCACTGGTTTCACAAAACCTGATATTGCCTGCCGGAACAGTAAAAATGGGTGAAAAGGAATATGATGTTAAACTTAACTCCAGTACAGACGTTATTGATGCCCTTAATTATATGCCCATAAAGGAGGTCAATGGAGCTGTGATCTATGTAAAAGATGTTGCTTATGTACATGAGGGTTATTCCATTCAGACAAATATTGTTCGTTTTAACGGAAAAAGAGGAAGCTTTCTTACCATATTAAAGGCAGGTTCTGCATCTACAATTGACATTATTGATCGGGTAAAAAAAGCCCTTCCGGAAGTTTTATCAACGGTAACTGATGAGCTTGAACTAAAATTACTTTTTGACCAGTCTCTTTTTGTGAGAGCTTCAATTAACAATGTCGTAAAAGAAGCTGTTATTGCCGCATGTCTAACTGGGTTAATGATTCTTCTGTTCCTTGGAAGCTGGAGAAGTACTCTGGTAGTTGTTCTTTCTATTCCTCTCAGTATTCTGACTTCTATAATAGTGTTATATGCCCTTGGACAAACATTGAACATCATGACTCTTGGTGGCCTTGCACTGGCGGTAGGAATTCTTGTAGACGATGCCACAGTAGAGATAGAAAATACTACAAGAAATCTGATACTTGAAAAGCCTCTGAAACAGGGCATACTTGATAGTGCACAAGAAATAGCTTTACCTGCGTTGGTAAGTACCTTTGCAATTTGCATAGTTTTTCTTCCTATTTTTTTTCTTTCAGGAGTTGCACAGTCTTTGTTTTCTCCTCTTGCGATTTCTGTAATATTTGCAATGATGGCTTCTTATTTCCTCTCAAGGACTTTTGTACCCGTCTCTATTCAATACCTTATGGGAAAAGAGTTACATCTTTATCAACCACATCGATATCCTGATACAAAAGCCAACTCTGCAATATGGAAGATTCATAAGCGGTTTGACAAATGGTTTGAGAAAATGAGAGAACGTTATAGAAGGGTTCTTGACGGAGCGCTTTCTGGTAAAGCTTTTGCGATTATCCTCTTTATATGTTTTTGCATAATCAGCTCTGCATTGTTCCCATTCCTTGGAAAAGATTTTTTTCCCAAAGTTGATGCTGGACAATTCAGGCTGCATATAAGAGTTCCAAGTGGAACAAGGATAGAGCAAACGGAAATAATATTTGGCAAGGTAGAAGACATTATCAAGGAAATTATTCCTCCTGAAGAACTGGATCTGATGCTGGATAATATGGGATTGCCCAATAGTGGAATTAACCTTGCCTGGGGAGGTTATTCATCAATAGGATCATTTGAAGGTGAAATACAGGTGTCACTAAAAAATCAAAGTGTTCCTTCAGAAGTTTACATGAAAAAAATTCGAAAGACTGTTAACGAAAGAATACCTGGACTTGAAATTAGCTACCCTCCTTCTGACATTGTTACTCAGATTCTTAATTTTGGCATCTCTGCACCTATAGATATACAAGTAATAGGAAGAGATCAACAATCCAATTATAGAATAGCTCTCGAAATAGCCGATAAGGTTTCTAAAATTCCAGGAGCCACAGATGTATATATTCCCCAAGTTTTCAATATTCCCCAGGTTAAAGTAAACGTCGACCGTACAAAAGCTCAACAAATAGGTTTAACCCAAAGAGATGTTGCCAATAGTGTATTGATATCCCTCTCCTCCAGCGGACAAACAGCGCCTAACTTCTGGTTAGATCCCAAAAACGGGATTAGTTATTTTGTTGCAGTTCAAACACCTCAATATAAAATAAATTCTATAGAAGATCTGGGGAAAACAACGATAACGTCAAGTCAGTTGAAACAGCCCCAGTTACTAACTAACCTTTCAGAATTTGACAGATCTGTTACTGCAGGACTTGTATCTCATTATAATGTACAGCCTGTTATTGATATATTCGCAAGCGTTCAGGATACAGATCTTGGAAGTGTATCGGACAAGATCAATGAAATCATAAATGAAATAAAATCACAACTGCCCAGAGGCACTTCTATAGAAGTCAAAGGACAAGTCCAAAGTATGAACTCCTCCTTTAAAGGTTTGGCTCTGGGTTTGATCTTTGCCATACTATTGGTATATCTGCTTATGGTCATCAATTTTCAATCATGGCTGGATCCTTTCATCATACTGCTTGGACTTCCAGGAGCATTATCGGGGATAGCCTGGATATTATTCTGCACACAAACACCTATAAGCGTTCCTGCGCTTATGGGTGCGATTATGTGTATGGGAGTAGCTACTTCTAACAGCATTTTGCTTGTTACTTTTGCAAACGATGAAATGCTCACAGGAAAAAATGCATATGAATCCGCTTTATCTGCAGGATATACGAGATTAAGGCCCGTTATTATGACAGCTCTGGCTATGATTATTGGAATGCTACCGATGTCTTTAGGACTTGGAGAAGGTGGTGAACAAAACGCTCCACTTGGAAGAGCAGTAATAGGAGGGCTCATTGTTGCTACTTTTACTACACTTTTTATAGTTCCGATATTCTATAGTGTGTTTAAAGGTAAAAAGAAAAGTATTGCATGAAGAAGCGTAAACTAAAATTATTGCCGATACTATTATTGATAGTAATACTTGTAGTATTTTTCCTTATCGGCCTGCTACCAAAGCTCAGAAATAAAAAAATGCTTAATGAAGAAGCAAATATAAAAATCAATTCAACACAACCTGTAATTCTGGTAAAAGCGATAAGAACAAAAGATACTACCTCTATTGAACTTCCGGGAGAAGTAAGAGCCTATAAAGAGACTCAAATTTTTGCCCGAGTGAACGGATATATAAAAAAGTGGTACACTGATATCGGGACCTCAGTAAAAAATAATCAGTTACTTGCCGAAATTGAAACTCCGGAGATAGATCAGCAGCTTGCTCAGACCAAAGCTTCGTTGTCGCTCGCAAAAGCGAACTACGACAGAGTTTCCAGTGTGCAGATTCCGGGAGCAGTTTCCAAGCAAGAGATAGATCAGGCAAGAACAAGCTATGAGGCCAATCTGGCTATTGTAAGACAAACTGAAGCCATGCTTTCCTTTAAAACAATCAGAGCTCCTTTTGCAGGAATTGTCACCGCAAGAAATGTTGACTTCGGAAGTCTTATTAGTCCGTCAAATACTACTCCGATGTTTAAAGTAGAACAAATTGACTTATTAAGAACATATGTAAATGTTCCTCAAGTATACTCTGCCAATATAACAGAAGGTATTTCTGCTGAAATTATTCTTGAGAAATATCCAGAATACATCATTACTGGAAAAGTGGCAAGAACGGCTGAGGCTCTTGATCCTTCCAGCCGAACCTTACTTACAGAAATCCATGTCAAGAATCCAGATCTTAAACTAAGACCAGGTATGTATGTGCAAGTCAGATTTAAGCCTGCAAGAGAAAGTGAGGTAGTCCTGATTCCTGCAAATACCCTTATCGTAAGAGCAGAAGGTACGGAAGTTGCTACCCTGAATAAAGATAATACTATCAAACTTAAAGAGATTAAGATAGCCAGGGATTATGGAAAATTTCTTTCAATATACAGTGGAATCAACGGTGATGAATGGCTAGTTACAAACCCCACAGATAAGCTTTCTAATGGAATTAAAGTAAATGTAGTTGGAAAACAACAAGCAACTTTCGCTCAAGATACAGGTAAGCAAAAGTAACAAACAATGAAACCCTATGCACATATTATTCGCCATTGTCCTTACTCGAACCTACTGGTATTGAACATATATCTGTTATTATCTTGCTCCTTTCGTCCTGATAATAGCAGATTAAAAGAGATCAAAGAAAGTTATGAGAGTGGACAATGGAAAATTTATACTTATCAAAAATCTTCAGATACTATAAATAGTAACTTCCAAGCCTGGTGGACCATATTCAATGATCCCACACTTGATTCTCTGGAAGAGATTGCTGTAAAAGCCAATCCGGATATCAGAAATGCTGTTGCACGATTGGACGAAGCAAGAGCCAATATAAAACTTTCAGCTTCAGACTTATTTCCTGCAATACTTTTTAATCCATCAGTAACAAGAAATCAGCTTTCACAGAACCGGCCTAATCCATTCCAGACAACAGGGAATCAACTTCCGGGTGTGATCATTAATACTTTTCAGCTTCCTTTGGATTTTGATTATGAAATTGACTTATGGGGTAAATACAGAAATAATGTTCGGGCTGCCAGGCATAACTTTGCCTCTTATTCTGCAGACATGAACGGGGTTTTATTGTCTATAACAACTGATGTAGCTTATTACTATATGTTGATAAGAGTTACTGATCTTAAGATTAACATATATACGAAAGCTCTTCAAACGAGGAAAGACAACCTTGTCCTTACAGAAGAACGTTATAGGGTCGGATTAATCACATTACTTGATTTAAGCCAGACTCAGAATGATTATCAAACCATCCAGTCACAGTATTACGATCTGCAGAACTACAGAAATGCGGCGGAGCATGCCCTTGCCATGCTATGCGGACTTCCGGCTTATAGCTTTTCCTTACCGAAAAAAGACTGGAATATTCAACTCCCACAAATACCTGAAGGTGTTCCTTCAGATCTTTTAAAACGAAGGCCAGATATACAGCGTCAGGAACAACTTGCAGAAGCTGCCAATGCTTCAATTGGTGTTTATAAAGCATACAAATTTCCGTCTCTTATACTTACCGGTTCGGCAGGCACATTAAGTAGAGATGTAAGTACCCTTCTTTCGTCTGACAGTAAAACCTGGCTGCTTGGCGCAACTCTTTCTTTACCCCTATATCGGGGAGGCAGGAATACAGCTTTGATTCAAATGGCAAAAGCACGATATCTTCAAACAACCGCAGCGTATGAAAAAGTTGTTTTATCATCATTCAGAGAAGTAGAAGATGCACTTAACACACTTGCTCAAAGAAAAGAGCAATCTATTCTTCAGGATTCCATCATTAAAACTTCCGAACTAACAGCCATGCTTTCCAGAGAAAGATATTCCAAAGGATTGGTAACATATTATGAAGTAGTAAACAATGAAAGAACAGCGCTGAATGCACAAAGCATTGCAGCACAAATTCGGGGAGATCAGTTTACATATACAATTTATCTTATAAAGGCACTAGGAGGCAGCTGGCAATAATGCTACTCAGAAATCCATAAACTTTTTATTTCTTTAAGATCATCAGAAACTTCTTTTTTTATTCTTAATAAAACAGCTTTAGAATTTTCATCAGCATCCGGAGAATTTTCAATAATTTCAGCAATATCTTCTATTGTCCCTTCCTCAGCCTGGACAAACGCATCAAACACCGTTTGTTCTTTATTGATACCCCCATTTTCTATTGCACTGCCAAGGTCTGACCAGATGTTTTTAGAAAATGAAATTTCAAACCGATCTTCAATGTTGGTGCTACCCTGAATTTTATTTAGTTCTTCTTTTAGGATCAGAGATTTTCTGAAATGATTATGCATAAGTTCGTGCACGGGACGTGCCAAAGTAAGCGAAAAAGCTTTTCTATAAGCTTCTTGTCTGGATGAAAGGATTTCATTAAGGGCATTAACAGAATTTACAGCTTTATTTTTCATATGAATATCCTCCTTTTATAAAAAAACATCAGGTGACCGGAAATTAGTTTGAATTGTACCTTCAAACATTTTAAATCATGATTTCCGGTCCCGACATCTTTTACAATCTCAATGGAAAACAATTGAATAAATTAGAAATCAGTTCATTTTTGATGAATGTATATCAGATCCTTCTGGCTTCATATCCGGCATTATGAACCATCTCTATAATTGAATGTGCATCTAACTCCTGACTAGATACAGTTAATTCGGGTTCTTCTCCAAATGGCTCTACATACCAGTAGTCTATACCCGGACTGTCATCAAAAACAGATCTGATTTGCTGAATACATGGTACACAATCTATATTGGTTTTAAACTTAAAGGTTCTTGTTCTTTCCTCCATACTAATTCCCTCCTTTTGATTTTATTCATCCCCCTCCTGCAGATCGTCAAATGAAAATTCTACGCTGGATGTGTAGTTAAGATCTATCTTGAATGCAGTGGAGATACCTCCTAGTGATTGTTCGTTTACACCTCCTGATTTATTTTTTTTCTCATTTACACTATTTAATTCCCCATCTTTTCCCGAAATTCTGTTTTTCTTACTCTTTTTCATTCGATCCACTTATTAATTATACAACACTGGCACTAAAAGAAATACTTCCCTAACAGAAAATAAAAAATCCTGAGAAGTCAATATAAAATAAAGACTAATCTCAGGATTCAATTGTTATTAAAGATAGATTATATTTTCAAAAAGATATTAAAAACAGTTCCTTCTCCCGGATTGGAGTTTACTTCGATTTTACCACCGTTATTATCTACAATTCTTTTAACTATCGACATTCCGATTCCAGTACCTTCCACCCCATAATCTATTCTTTTAAATGGAGCAAACACTTTTGGATAATCTTCTTTTCTTATACCCTTTCCATTGTCCTGAATTGCAAGCAGAATTATATCTTCAGATACCAACTCTGTTCTTATTCCTACAACAGGCTTGCGTTCTATTGACTTATATTTTATTGCATTGGATAGCAGATTAAATAAAATACTTCTCATATTCTTCTTTCTGAACTTAAGTGATTTGACCTTAAAATCTTCCAGAATGATAGCTTCGCTTCCTTCTATCAGATCTTTAATACTGTCTTTCACCTCCTCAAGTACTTCATTCAGATTTACTTCCTGAATAAGGAAAGGATCTTCTTCTGTCTTGGCTACTTCAGAAAGGTCGCTGATTGTTTTCTTAAGAATGCTTATAGACCGAGTAACAAGGTTAATGAGGAAATTAAGTTTAACATTATTAGGATCAGGATTTAACTCATTAAGGAGCAGTTCCATTAATGATTCAAGATTTCTCACAGGTGAGGTAAGATCGTGAGATGCCATATATACAAAATTGTCTAGCTCTTTATTTATTTTCTTAAGTTCTTCATTTTTTGTATTGAGCTGATTATTGATATCACTGAGTTTCACCTGAGCAGATGCGAAATTATTCAGCATCATTCTCTGATCGTGAATGTCTGTGGATGTACCTACCCACTTTACATTCTTTCCATTTTCACCTTTTATAGGCACTGCTCTGGAGAGGAACCATCTGTAATCGTTCAGACAGTTCTTGAGTCTGTATTCAACACTATATTCTGCACCGGTTCCGAGACTTTGGTTCCATTTGTAAAGCGCTTTACTTAAATCATTCTGATGAATAAAATTAAACCATCCATTACCCTTGAGGTCGTCAAAAGATTTACCTAAGTACTCTTCCGACTTTCTATTCGTAAAAATGATTTCTCCTGTTTCATTTGTAATCCAGACGAGCTGCGGCATAGACTCAGCAAGAGTTCTATAAGTTTCTTCACTTTCAAGAAGTCTGGACTCAATGGTTTTTATTTCTGTTATTTCTGTAAGACATCCTACTATTCTTATCACCTTCCCCTTTTCATCTCTTATTACAAAACCCCTGTCTATGACATAACCATAAGTTCCGTCATTCTTGCAAAACTTATATTCATTTCTCCAATTTGATTCCTGAGAAAAGAATATACATTCAAAGCTATCAAGAATACGGGTTCTGTCATCAGGATGGATTCTGGTTTTCCAGTAATCAAGCCCCGCTTTACCTTCCAAATTCTCGAAACCGAAATGCGCTTTATAAGCATCGTTAAACCAGAATTCGTTAGTAATAAAATCCCAGTCCCACATAGAATCATTAGTCGCATTGGATATTAATCTGAACCTTTCGTTGCTTACGGATAAATCGAGGGTTCTTTCTTTAACCTTTATTTCAAGTTCCTCATTCAATTCTTTAAGGGCCTTGGAAATCCTCTCCAGCTGAAGCTTTGACTTTTCCAGGTCCAATTCAGCTTTCTTTCTTTTTGTAATATCCATGATACTTCCAACAAGTTTTTTCTCACCTGCATTATCAATGAATATAGTTGCCTTCATCCAGCAATAGATTTCCCTTCCCATGATTGTCTTCACTTTGCATTCAAGCTCCCATGGTTCATTAGTTTCAATGATGGTTTCAACAAAGGTCATGATGTTCGATCTGTCGTACTCTTCAACGCAATTCTGAATATCCTTGAAAGTAATAGTTCCTTTGGAAGGATAATCAAACATCTTTCGGAGTTCAGGAGTCACTTTGAAATTATCAGATTTTAATTCCCATTCGAAAGAACAGATATTTGCGGCTTCTTGAGATTGGTAAAGGAAAATTTGATTTTTTCTTAATTCTTCAAGTGCATCAACCCTTTCGGTATAATCTTCAAAACTAATAATACAGGAGTCTTCATTTCGCACTGCTGATATCCTTAACCAGTTAGAAAATCCATCTTCCCCGTAATAAACTTCGTTTGTGCTGGGCTCCCCCGTCGTCATAACATCTTTGAACTGATCAAGTATGCCTAGTTTTATGAGACCAGGATATTCTGCAAAGAACCTTTTCCCACGCAATTCTCTGAACTTTTTATTAAGAAACTTTTCGGTAAAATGATTAAAAAATACTGGTTGAAAATCTGTTACATACTTATCTTCATTTCGGACTGGCTTGAGCATCATAAAACCCATCCCTGAAGAATGAACAATCCCTGACAAGAGGCTGTCTGTGCGTTTTCTATAAGTTATATCCTGAAAATATCCAAGAAGGCGGACAAGCTTTCCGGCTTCATTAAGTACAGGCTTAGCCTTTCCTAAAATGTATTTCAGATTTTCATTAGGAGTTATAATTCTGTAGTTAAAATCAATAGATCTTTTTTCTTCACGGGCACAATCAATTACCTGAATAACTTTTGAAATATCTTCAGAATGAACATAGCAAAAAAGGTCTTCCAGACGTATTGGTCCATCCGGAGTAATTTCAAATATATCATAGATCTGATTAGAGCAAAAAGTATAACCAGTCATTATATCCATTTCCCACCGGCCAACTCTGGCAAGAGATTCAACCTCTTCGATCAAACCATCTTCACTTAAAACTTCCGCTTCTACAAAACCCGGACCTGTAATTTGAGTAAGACATCCGATACCTCCGAAAAATTTTCCATCTGTATCTAAAACAGGGAATATATTTCCTTTAAAATAAACTTTTTTACCAGGTTTGAATGAATATCTTGTAAGGGGAATTTCTACAATTTCTCCATCCTTGACCTTATTATATAAAGCGGCAAAAGAGTCAGGCCAGAAAACATCATTATAACTGAGTTTTACTGCGAGCCGTGATGGATAGTCTGTCAATAATTCCAGAGAGTTATTCCAGAAAAATATCTTCCCGAATTCATCAAAAGCGAATATTCCATCGGAAGACCTTTTCAGCGTTTTGATGAAGGTCTCCTTCCACAAAACTGATTCATCTATCATTATTCCGGAAGGGTTCAACATAATTGAATCTTTAAAAGATTTATTTAACTGAATTCAAAGGACCTTAAAGATAAAAGTAAAAAAACTTTTCGACCTTAGCGAAGCCAACTTATTAATAATTAAACACTTAAACAATACCTAAAATTAAGTATTTTGAATACTCATAACTAAAAAGCAGTTTTATTGTTTTTTAACTATTCTAATAAATTGTTTAACAATTCACTGAAATTAAGATTCTATTCTTTATCAGTTAATCCTATAACCAAAATTTATCTCTACCGAATTAAAGCCATACTTTAATTTGCTTAAAACACCTGTATTATAAGCAAAGCAAATAAAAATTTTATCATCCCCTAGATTGGCCTGTACAGACCCGATTAGAGCAAGACCTTCTCTGCTTTTATATGCTCCCCCCAGACTGATTATGTCATTATAACTTCCTTCCATGGCTATGTTTAAAAGGTCTGAATTTAAAGGTAAAAGCTGATAGATTAAATTACCTCTTAATTTAAGTAAAGGGCTTAAGTCCTTTTCCTGACTTAGTAAAAAATTGTAATACCTTCTGAGTTTTACATTTGCCTTTAAAGGATTAGATTCAGCATTGAAAACCTGTTGTGAAGATATTCCTGAAAAAAATTTTTTTCGCCTGAATGTAATACCAACTGATCCGTCTGGCATCGTTGAATTACCGGATGCCGTTGCAGAAGGTGCTGAAAAATAAACTTGTGTAAACCCTGCTGCTAATCCTGCAGAAAGAGAAGTTTCCTCGGCAAATGGAATAACATATGCATAATTAAAATAAGCTCTGGGTTTGTCTATATATGGACCTTCTTTATCATTAGAAAAAAATATCCTGGCAAGATGAGCTGCATTGTTTTCCTTTCTGAAAACTCTACTACAAGTCAGTGAATAACTGGCAATCTTCTGGAATGCTCCGGTTCTTTGCCTGTACATGGAAAAAAATTCTGCTTTAGAATCTTCCTGGACAAATCCAGGATTAACAATAGCCGTATTATTAAAGTAGGTAGTATAATTTTCCGGAAACAGATCTGTAACCTGCGCAGAAACAGCTAGATACCAAAAAAGAAAAATAATTAAAAGACAAAAGCGCATCCGGCCTAAAATTCAAAGGTGAACATATAAAATTATTTACCCAACTTCGTTACCTACCGTTTCCTGAAATGTATTAGAAATAGCTTGTGAAAATTTCAGAAGAACAAATACCGGACTTAATACGCAATGGCAAAGATAAGGAAGTTATTCCTCATCTTTATAAAAAAGTATTTCCTCTTGTTGAAAATTATATCCGAAAAAATTCGGGAAGAAAAGAAGATGCTTCTGATGTATTTCAGGATTGCCTTCTGCTTTTCTATAAACAAGTAATCAAAAATACATTTGATCCTAAGTATAAGGTTTACGGATACCTTTACAGGATCAGCATTAATCTGTGGATTAATAAAATTAAGAAAGAACAAAGAATTCAGTACCTGGAAACAGTCGGTGATGAAGCATTTGAAGAGGAACCCTCTCCATGGGACCGACCACAAGAGCGTACTGATGAGAATGTTATTAAATCATTATTCTCAGGAATTGGAGAAAAATGTGTGGAACTGCTTACCAATACTGTTTATTATAACCTCTTAATGGAAGATATAATGATCAGGATGGGCTTCAGCTCTATTGACGCAGTAAAAATGCAACAAAAGAGATGTAAACAAAAATTGATTAAAGAAATAGAAAATAATCCTGCTCTTGCAGATAAGCTAAAAGGAATATGAAGCGTGAAGGTTCTACATATAGCCAAATTGAAGATTATATCCATGGAAGGCTTACAACTGAGGAGTTATTGGCATTTGAAACGGAATTATCTAATGATTCTGATCTGGCAAAAAGAGTAAAGCTTCATAAGCTTGCGGACGATCTTATAATAGAAAACAGGCTACTTGAGGTAAGCGCACTGATAAAAAGTCAGTCTGGCAACTCTTCTTCAGTAAAGATAAAATATACAGCTATCTCAATATTTGCTGCAACTCTTGTTGGCTTTGCAGGATGGTTTTGTTTTCAGAATTATTCAAAAAAACCTTCACATAATCGATATCAGGCATATCAGGAAACTATCCCTGAGATCAAAGAAGCAATTCCTTCAAAACCATTTAATGATAAGAATACACCAACAGTCCAAAAAAATAAAGTAAAAACGAAAAGCAACCAGGCTGAGATTTCAGAATCTGTTACTCCTGGTAATAAAGTTGACAGCCTTCCTATTTTCCAAATGGAACTGACTGAAACCGAAGAAAAAAAATCAGTCATTTCAATAATCTCCGATAAAAATAATGCTGTAGAAAAGCTAAGTCTGAACCCATGCGAGAAAACAGAGCTGAGAGCCTCCGTAAAGACAATCGAAACCTGTGAAGGAGAAGAACAAGGAGCAATCAAGGTTCAACAAATTAATGGAGGAACTGAGCCATATACTTACACAGTATTTGATGGTGAAGAAATAAAAGATGCAACTAGTTTACCATCTGGCTCATATAAACTTATAATTTCCGATGGCAACGGATGTAAAAAAATATTTGATAATCTGATAGTGAAAAATAAAAACTGCCCTAAAGATTATTCCTTTAATCCATATATAGATGAAAACTGGGAGATTCCGTCCATGGGCAAAGCTGGCAAGCTTTTGATATATGACGCATCAGGAAATATATATTTTGAAAAACAAGTTGCAGAGGGTGATAAAGAACATTGGTCCGGAGAAGGTAAAAGCGGAGAAATTAAGCCGGGATATTATATCTTTGTTTTTGACAGAGGTAAGGGTGGTTTGGTACAGGGCAGCGTAACAATAGTAAAATGACAAAAAAGGCATCCATATTAATTATTCTTTTTTGGGGGATCCAAGGTATTCTGTATGCACAGAATATTGCCATACCTGACAAAAACTTTCTTGCCTTCCTAAAAAAAGAATTCTCCAAAGTCATTAATAATGATAGTCTGATTTTAGAAAAAGCGAAAGTAATAGATGGCACTCTTGACTGTTCGGGAAAAAACATTCAGTCAATAGAAGGCATTCAGTATTTTACCAGTCTTGAAGTATTAAAAGCTAATAATAACCAGCTTACTTCAGTTCCGGATATTTCAAATCTGAAAGATATAACGAGGATAGAACTTACTTTTAACAACCTTATTACTATTCCTGATTTAAGTAATCTTACCAAACTTAAAACACTGTTTCTTTACAACAACAGTCTTAAATCTTTACCTGATCTGACTGGGAATACTGCATTAGTTCAGCTTATTGCCTCCAATAATTTTCTGACTGTCCTTCCTGAATTAAACAACCTGATTAGCCTAAAAAAAATAGATGTTGGAAACAACCAGATAACATCAATTCCTCCTGTCGACAAACTCACTTTACTGGAAGAATTAACTGTCTGGAAAAATCAGTTGCAGGCTCTTCCCGATCTGCAAAACAATGTGAACCTTATCAAGGTCAATGCAGGTACCAACAATATTGTATTAACGCCTGATGTAAGCAAAAATGTAAACCTTCAGGAGCTTTCCCTTGACAGAAACTTCTTAACCAAGATTCCTGATATCAGCAACCTTACTAAGTTAAAGAAAGTTGAATTTCACTTAAACCAATTTTCGTTTGAAGATTTCATTCCCCTTAAAGGATATCCAAACTTCCAAAACGTATTTATAATTTCCCCACAGAAAGACTTAGTTGTTAGTAATCAGAATGGTAAAGAATTTTCAGATTTCATCATTCGTACAGGCATTGATTCTTCCATGACAAATAATACTTATGAATGGTATTTTAACGGAAATAAAATAGAAACAACCAGTGAAGATCTCCTTACTATACCAAATATTACAGATGCAAATGAAGGTAAATATATTGTTAAAATAACCAATCCATCTTTCCCAGGTATGACACTTCGTACAGATACTTTTTTAGTATCTGTATCTTCTTGTCTCGACCTGAGTAAACTTACGTTCAATATCTCGGGAATAAATTGTCTGGGTACCGGATCAGTATTAATTAAACTGGAAGGTGAAAATCCTGCAACTCTCAGTTATGAATTAAAATCCCAAAGCACATCAAATACCTTTAAATCGACCTTCGGATCCTTCACCGGGCTTTCTGATGAGTCCTATAGCCTTAAAATCTTCTTGGATGACAAATGCCAGAAGGATTTTCCGGAAGCCATAAAAATTCCCCTTGAACCCTGTGATGAAACCTTCATTACCCCAAATAATGATGGGGATAAAGACGGATTTTTCTTTTCAGAAACAGGAAAGGCTGTAATTTATGATAAAAGCGGCAACAAAATTAAGGAGCTCTCTATTCCTGCGGAATGGAATGGCACATCAGAAAAAGGAAATATTGTTGCTATTGGTTACTACATAGCCAATATTAATAACGGGGCAAACTATATCCGCATAAGCGTCCTCTATTAAAAAATTAATTTTCAGGATTAAACTTACTGCTGACATAAGGCTGTCATAATCGGGCTTTAGGTTTGTGCTAATATTAACATAAACTTAAAGAGAAAAATGGAGACCAAACTCATCCCATCAGGACAATACCTATGTTTTACTACCCAAACAACACTGAACAAATTGCACGAATTTGCTGATAAAGCTGTTAGGGGTGTTTATGAAGCAGTCGCAAAAGGCGGATTAAATGCCTCAGGTCCTATGGAATTTATTTACTTTGACTGTTCCAATGACAGAGACAAAGAATTTACACTGGAAATTGCATTACCAGTAGAGGACAGCATGAACTTTAAAAGCGAAAATCACAAAATCAAAAAATTCGATAATTTTAAATGCCTGTCTCATACACACAATGGAGATTTATTAAACCTTCCTGCCATTTACCAGCAACTTTTTGAAAATGTATATAAAAGCGGAATCAAGCCTACAAATCAGGTAAGAGAAGTATATAAAAGTTTTTCGGGTATGGCATCTAATGATAATATTACCGAAATTCAGATCGGAGTAAATTAAATTCAAATTAATCATTAGTCATTGAAAAGTCCTGCTAACCACTCTCAACAATCATTTTGATTGTATCTTCTAATGAGTTTATCTGACAGGATTCTTCTAAATGCTTAATCCAGGTTAAAATATGAACAGAGTAGATCGCCTTCACGCGATACTTACAATACTGCAAAGCAAGAGGGTGGTAAAGGCTGAAGAGCTCGCCACCCACTTCAATCTCAGCATTCGTACAGTATACAGAGACATTAGAGCACTTGAAGAAGGCGGAATCCCTATAGGGGCAGAAGCAGGAGTCGGATATTTTCTAACAGACGGTTTTCACTTACCTCCAGTTATGTTTACCCACGAAGAAGCGCGAGCACTTCTGCTTGCAGGCAAATTCATTGAACAGCAAACAGATCAGGGTACTGCAAAAAGTTTTAATGATGCACTTACAAAAGTCAGGGCTGTCATTGATAATGATAAAAAAGATGAGTTGGACAGCCTTAATCAAAAAATACTTATTCAGCCATACCCTAACACAAAACCAACTGTAGAGGACCTGAACTTAACACTGATAAAAGGCGCACTTATCACTAATAAAATTTTAAAACTGGACTATTCTACGGCCAGAGAAACGACAGAGCGAGATGTAGAACCAATAGGAATCTGCTTTTACCGCACAAACTGGCACCTGATTGCCTATTGCAGATTAAGAAAGGATTATAGAGACTTCCGACTCGACAGAATCAACAAAATAAAAGTTTCCTCAGAAACCTTTCTCAGAATTAAACATCCTACTCTTAAAGAATACTTTGACAAAATGCTCCAGGAAGAAGAACTCTTCTCTGTAGAAATTAAAGTCAGCAAAGATATATTACCTCACCTCCAGGAAAGCAAATATACTTTTGGTCTGATAGAAGAAAATCCGGAAGAAGACGGAACTCAAATGAGATTTGCCACCTACAGTCTTGACTATTTTGCCAGGTGGATATTAATGATGGGAAATAAAGTGGAAATACTATCACCTTCAGAACTCAGAGATAAAACTTTAAAGCTCGTTGAAGACTTATCCTCTCATTATTTAAAATAATAATTTATATTACACTCTGAAATGGTAATCAAAACACAAAGACATTAATGAGGTTAAGTTAATATGCGGATATCGGGTTTTCTTATAATACTAATTGCAGTCATTGCAATTAATAACTGTATAGCACAGAGCTCCGGAGAAAAAGATTTGACGGGAAAAACCGACATTAAAGAAGTTAATTCAAATTTTCCGTGGTTTTCTGAAGGTTATAATCTTTATCAGCCCGACACAACAATCATAAAACCACTGTCCGACAAAGGAAGTAAACTTTCCTTTATTGTCTTCGGTGGCACCTGGTGCGGGGATACCCAGAGAGAGCTTCCTAAATTTTATAAAATCACAGATGAGGCCAATATTAAAAAAGAAAAGATAACGCTGTACTTGCTTAACCATGATAAAAAATCACCTGAGAAGCTTGAGAAAAAATATAAGATACATTCTATTCCAACCTTTATTATTTTGATCAATGGTAAAGAAGCCGGAAGAATTGTAGAAAGCCCTCAAAACACTTTGGAAAAAGATCTGTTAGAGATTCTAAATTAGAATTACAAGCCTGCATAATAATCATAACCCCTCTCAGCCCAATAATCCGATGGGCGGTTACCGACGAATGTTATTTTTCCAATTCTCTTTATACTTTTGATTCCATACTTTATAGGTACTATAAGGCGTAGCGGAGCTCCGTGCTCAGAAGTGAGTGGTCGGCCGTTCATTTCATAGCAAAGTAAAGTTTGAGGATGTAAAGCACTTTTTATATCAAGTCCTACGTAATAAGCTCCATCTGGAGTTTCCAGCTTTACGTGCTCTGCAAGATTCGTAATTTCGTCATCAGCATTAAGACCTCCCAGTCCGTATTCTATCATAAAGTCAGAAAATTTAGCCCCACCCCAATTAGAAATTTCACTCCATCCTTCTATGCATTTAAACTCAAAAGTAAGCTCTGTTTTAGGTAGCTTCTTAATGTCATCCAAAGTAATCGTCATAGTTAATTTATTCAATTCACGTATAGTTCCGTTGTTTTGAATATTGAGCATCCAGGCATCCAGATCTATTGAACTTTCAAGACCAATCGTTCCATTAAGTCTCGGTTCTAAAGCTGCTTGGTCCTTTGGAAAAACAGGCGCTAAATTTTTATTACTGTAAAATATGTTCGCAACTTCTCTATTCACCTCAAGAATCTTTCTCAGTGGTTTGGATAACCCATCTGCGTCTGCACCAGAAACAAACCATTTGATACCACTCAACAAACCAAATCCTCCCAAGACAAAGACTACAAGTGACTTAATAGTTGTCCTACGCATTTCTTGTTCAGAAATGTTCTTAATATCATTTTCATTGTCATGTTTCATTTTCTTTAGTGTTTTTGCTCATGGTAACAACTTCAATACCTGTAATCATTGATCTGAAATTATTCCATCCTGCCCTTATTACCTGGACGACATGAATAATAAAAAAGAAAACATAACTAAGAGCCAGACAAAAATGAAATAGCCTTGCAGTTTTATAACCACCAAGAAAAGAAGTAAGCCATAAAAGCTGTATAGGCTTGTATATGGCCAATCCGGTAAGGACCGAACCAGCCCCGAAAATAATAATACTTGTATAAGCTATCTGTTGTGCACCATTAAATTTCGTGACAGGAGGAAGTTCTTTCCGAAGGCCAATGTCATGAAGTGTTACTTTTATTGCGTTCTTAAAAGATCCTTTGCCTGGAAGCAAGTATTTCCATTCTCCTGAAAACAGAGTATAACACACATAGGCAAACCCATTAAGCATAAATACCCACATAAACATAAAGTGCCAGGCCATGCCTACAGCAAGATTAAAAGGAATATTAAAGGCTTCATAGAACCATTGAGGAAAAAATTTTACAACCACCAATCCTCCTACCTTTATATTATATTCATCATTGGCCCAGTAAATCCAGAGACCACTCCAGAGCATCATTGCAAGAACGGGGAAATTTACCCAGTGGAACCATCTTATTGCCAATGGATGTTTTTTTCTGACTAGAGGCATGCTTTAAACGAATGAAACAGCAAAGTCAACAAGAGAATCCGCTATTTGTTTATCAGCAACTCAAATAAGGAGTTTACGATTTAAAGATTGTAAAATAAAAAGTAGAACCTTTGTTAATTTCCGATTCAGCCCATACAGAACCATTATTTTCCTTCATAATATCTTTTACAATAGACAGCCCCAGGCCTGAACTATCCTTTGAAGGATCTTTATTCACCTTTCCAAATTTTTCAAAAATTTTCTCTAACTCATGCGTGGCAATGCCTGGACCATTATCTTTCACGGATATGATATACATATCTTCCGATTCTCTGCAATCAATTTTTATTACACCATTTTCCTTATCCATAAACTTGATGGCGTTCGATAAGAGGTTTTGAAAAATTTGCATCAGTGAATATTTATGAAAATAAACAGTGGGAAGGTTGTGTCTTACAAAAATATTTATGTTTGAAGGTATGTCAAGCGAGGCTATAACTTTGTTGAGGATTTTATTCAGATCTACCAGCTCTTTTACTTTTTCTAAGGTAGTTGCAGATTTCAACAATGAATGAATAAAATCGCTCATATCCCTTACCTTCCTTATAGCCATATCAAGCAATTGTATGGCATCTTTTTTAAGTACACTTTTATTCTCATCCTTTACAATCTGCAAAATCGGGTCAATAGTATTGAGTGGAGCTTTAAGATCATGTGAGGTGGTATAAACAAACTTATCCAACTCTTCATTTTGCTTCCTCAGTTTTTTGATGGCGCTTTCAAGGTCGCGTTTGTTTTGAATCTTCTCTGTGATATCAGTATTAATGGCAATTGCAGCTATAATTTTTCCATCAATGATGACAGGAGCAGCAGAGCATCTTACAATTATTTCTTTTCCTGACTTGATATGGGTTGTCACTACATCTCTCTCGTTACTTTCACCTAAAAAAGCTTTATAAAAAGGTTCTTCTTCTGTAGCCAGTCTCTTACCTGTATGTAGATCTCTGGTTTTAATCTTATCCGCCAGAATCTCTATATGTTGATTAAGTTCATCCAACGTGTCAAATCCAAGCATATCCAAAGCTTTCTTGTTTGCTCTCAGAATTCCCTTCGGGCCACCAATGTAAACTGCATCTGGTATGCATTCAATAATGGCTGACAACTCGGCTGCCCGGACCTTCAGACTTGTCAATTCATCAAACATCAGAATTTTTAAAAACTCAGTGAGGTATATTTCAGAAACTCTAAAAAACAATTATTGTTTGCTCCTCATAGCTTAGAATAAAAGCATTTGAATCATAAATCCTTCAAAAGATGAAAGGATTTATGATCAAATAAAGAATAAATCTACCTATACTTATTTGTTTCCTCTGAGCTGTACTGCAGAAATAAGGGTGAGAAGACATGCAAGCAAGGTTATAGAGGCGGCAAAAGGAAAAAAATATAAAGCCTCTATCCCACCCCAGAACAGTAGGGCAAGAGATAATGATAAAAGAATTCTATAACTCAATTCTTTATTCGTGTTTATGGCTCCGGAAATCAACCATAATACAACAGCCATAAAAGCCAAAGCAACTGTTGAGGCATAACCATAACCTTCATAATAATCGCCCATACTTCTTTCGGCCCCCATAAATGGGAATTTATGACCGATCATTTTGTTTATAATTTCCTGCTTCAAAGGTTCTTCCGCACGTTTCCATCCCGAATGCCCTAAAGTATGAGCAATCAAATGAAAAATCAGTAGTCCGGAAGCAATTCTTAAAAGGATCTTTACATTCATAGAAGCTAGATATTAAATTTTGATACCATTTATTTTAATCGGAATCTTGCTTTCTGATCTCCCACGATGAGAGTAAAATATCCTGACTCCAGAATTTTTTTACCTTCTTTATCGGGAAACCACAAATGCTTGCCTGATTCAATAACGAATGTAAATTCAAGAGACTGTCCTGGCTGCAATTCCTTTTTCTCAAAGTACTTAAGTTCTTTGACTGGTCTGGTTATTGATCCATATTCATCAGCAAGAAACCAAAGTACTGATTCTTTACCGGCTACCTTACCGACATTTGAAACAGTTACTTTAGCCGTTATCTTTCCAGAGGTACTAATTACAGTATCACTAAGATTTATTTTAGTGTATGAAAATTTTGTATAGCTTAGTCCCTGTCCAAATTCACAAATTGCAAATCTTTTTAATTCTCCTTCTACCGGTCTCAATATAGAGTATTCACTTTGCTTATGATTATAAGGGATGATATGCCCTTGCTTGTAAGGATAAGTAAAAGAAAATTTGCCACTTGGATTGGTTTTACCACTGATTACCTCTGCAATGGCCTGAGCTCCCTCGACTCCTGGAAGACCTGCAAACAGAACTGCTTTACACTGGTCGTAAATCTTACTTATGATTCTTGGCCTGCCTTCTGTAAGTACAAGAACAACTGGTTTTCCCGTTGCTATTGCCGTTTTTACCAATGAAATCTGAGATTCTGACAGTTCAAGGTCGTTAATACTACCGTCTGTTTCTGCATATGCATTCTCTTCGCCAGCTGCAGCTATAATTATATCAGCAGAAGATGCTAACTTTTTAATTTCATTCTCTTTAGCAAATATGACCTTTGAACCAGCAAACTCATCTTTAAGGGCTCCATAAATAGTCTTCATGTCTTTAGGAAACCAGTATTCGCTTTTAGCCATGAACCTATATGTCCATCCACCACAAAGAGGTATTTTTTTATCAGCTGTTTCACCTACCACTAGTATAGTCTTTTTGCCAGCTTTAATTGGCAGCACATCCTGATCGTTCTTCATTAGTACCAAAGATTCTTTTGCAGCATTTAAAGCTTTTACTTTATGCTCCTTAGAACCGATTTTATTGAACCTGTCATTTCTGGGATAAGGCTGATCAAAAAGACCTATATCAAACTTCACCTTAAGAATACGACGTACTGACTGATTTATTCTTTCTTCACTGATTCTTCCTTCTTTAACCAATGCAAGCAAATGATCACAAAAGTCCGTATTCAACGGAACCATTGCCATATCGACTCCGGCATTGATAGCCAAGAAAGTAGCTTCCTTTTCGTTTTCTGCTACATAGTGCATTTTCTGCAATGCGATAATGTCCATCCAGTCTGTTACTGCAATTCCGTCAAAGCCCAATTCATTTCTCAGAAGTTTGGTAAGAATGTCATAGTTTGCATGTACTGGAATTCCATTGATCTCACCGCTATTAATCATTACCGTTTTAACACCAGCCTCTACCGCAGCTTTAAATGGAGGAAGGTAGAACTCTCTTAATGCCTGATCGGGAATTTCAGCAGGAGACCTATCCCAACCGGATTTTGGATCTGAGTATCCAAGAAAATGTTTTGCACATGCAGCGGCTTTGTATGGTGCGATTTCGGTGTTACCCTGAAGTCCTCGTACATATGCAGCCCCCATTTTTGAAATCAGATATGGATCTTCTCCAAAAGTTTCATAGTACCTGCCCCAGAATTTATTCTTCCCCAGATCAAAGACAGGAGCGAATATCCAACGATGATACAAGTCTGCTGTTTCTGTTGCAGTGATCCAGCCTTCTTCATAAGCAAAGGTAGTATCAAAAGAGCAGGCGATATTGATGTTGTGCGGAAAGATAGTACCATTACTTAAATAACTACTGCCATGAACATGATCTACACCATAAATGATAGGAATTTTATTCTTGGAATAACGCATATTGACACGCTGAAGCTGATTTGTAAATCTGAACCAGACATCGGGTGGCATTGCCCTTCCATTAAGGAAAGACCCGACATGATATTTCGTTACATAGTGAATAACCTTATTGGTATCAATGACCAGAGTTGTTGCGGAATCATAAGCTGCAGCCAGTGAATCTGTAACAATTTTGGTAATATTAATCTGAGTCATCTGACCAATTTTTTCTTCCAGAGACATTTTGGCCAGCAGCTCTTCTACCCGAGGATCAGCATTTTTTCTTTCAGAAGATACGGATGAATTAAATGAAATTATAGCGAATAAGGCTATGCAGAATAAGGTTCCTGCTATAATGTAACGCATTGCAATATAAGTATGATTTGAGAGACTAAAGATATGAGAATTAGGTAAAGCAACAAAACAAACAATCAGAGTCAAAATTAATTTTCTCCAACTTATTCTTTATAAAATCCATCAATTTAACTAAATGAACGGGGTTACTTGGATTCCAATTAGTTGTAGAAAAGATAATTTTAAAAAATCACTTTTTTTAAATCATCAAACACATGAAAAAAAACAAGATTTTAATCTTAAAATTTCTGTTGCTGGTTCTTTTCCAGGGCGGGAATTCACTTCAATCAGAGGCACAAGCTGTGGATACCATTGATTTTCCCCAAGCCGATCTGACGAGGGTCAGCCAGCAGGTCTATCCTGAAAACACAAATCCGGGATCCTACATTACAGTTTTTAGTAAGGTTTACAATGCAGGATTTGGAATAGCACCTTCCAACCGAACGGACTATTACCTTACTGCGGATACATCCTGGACATTGCCTGATAAAGCAAAGGCTTATTTTGTGGGTTCGTCCTATCTGTCCCCACTTCCTTCCCAAACTTCAATACTAGATAGTACAGGTCTTTACATTCCGAAAGATATAACTGCAGGGGCCTATTTCCTGGTTTCATACACAGACGCAGGCAACGAGGTATACGAAACCAATGAGTTCAACAATAAATATATCTTCCCAATAAATATTGGCACATCAGGCTTTTCGATTGACTTATATCCAACTTTTCTGTCGGTAGATGATAGTCTAATCGTCTCCAATCAAGTAATTGCAAGTCTTGGCGAAAGCAACCTTGGAATAGATTTTTCCGGAAGTTATGAAGTTGGTTTTTACCTTTCAAAGGACTCCACTTTGGATAACTTTGATCCCTTGCTTTTAAGCAAAAAATCGGATGGACTAGCCGGAAACACTTCTTCTTATTCGGATGTGAAGATAGCCCTACCTCCCCTTTCAAAAGGCTGGTATTATTTAATTGCAGCTTTGGATGTATATAATAGTGTATCAGAAACGCAGGAATATAATAATACTATTGCAAGAAGATTTTACATTTCAGGAAATGGTTTCGCTGATCTGATACTTGACAGCGCCAGAATTGAAAATCCGAATAGATTGAACCCTGGGGATAGTATAACTCTGAGCTTTATAGAAAGAAATATAGGAACAGGATCTGCAGGTGAGCATTATACAAATTTCTATCTTTCCACAAGCACTTATATTGACTCTTCTGCTATAGCACTGAGTAAAGCATATGTGGCAGGATTAAATCCTCAGGATGGCATTTACAAATCTGAATATGCGGTAATTCCTGCTGATTTAGCATCAGGTTTCTATTATCTGATAGCACAGGCAGATAGCTACAATTCAGTTTCAGAAAGCAACGAGCATAATAATACATTTACACTACCGATTACAATAGGTACAACAGATGCAGATCTTACTACTGTGCTTTTTGATAGTACAATCACTGTTCTCAGAGGAGACTACTTTTATGCAAACGGATATTTAAGCAATATAGGATCTGTTTTTACCTCTTCCAGTTACATGGGCTTTTATCTGTCTAAAGACTCACATCTTGACTCAAGCGATATCTTTGTTCAATCAAAATACTTTGATTATTTGTATCCAAATGATTTAAGATATTTTTATCTATCAATACCTACCTATAATTTTGAGCCAGGGACATATTACCTTATAGCAAAAGCTGATTATCTGAATTATGTTGCAGAATCGAATGAAGATAATAACATTGCATCTGTACCTGTGAATATAGTGCTGCCTAGTGTTGACTTATCAATCACAAGTTTATTCACTAAAGATACAATCCTCAGTGCTGGCAATTCATTTTATGTTTCATATAGTATAAACAATACCGGAACCTATTATGCAAGCTCCAGCTATACCAATTTTTATCTTTCGAAAGATTCGATAGTCGATGAATATGATTACCTCGTAGGTCAAAGCTATGTTTCCTATGTTTCTCCAGGATCTATTAATTATTATTCAGTGAATTCTTACATACCTTCCACCGTAGCCGATGGGGATTATTTTCTGATTGCCAAGGCAGATGATTACAAAAATGTAAGCGAATCCAATGAATTCAATAATGATGCCTTCATTAAAGTAAAAGTTAAGGTTCCATCATATGATATTGCCATCAGCAATTTGACCAAATCATCAGAAATGGTAACTGTTGGATCCGGCATATATCTTAGTTATAAGGAATCCAATTTGGGCGATATCACTTTCCCTTATCACTATACAGGATTTGTATTATCAACAGACACAATTTATAATGATTCCGATATAAATCTTGGCACCTATTATGGATATGACCTGTACCCTGGTAATGTTAATTACTATAACCAGTACATTTACATTCCAACCACTGTGCCGGCAGGAAACTATTATCTGATTGTTAAAACGGATTCAAACAACAATACCAAAGAGACCGATGAAAATAATAATATTGCATACACCAGAATAAGAATCATTACTCCAAATGTTGATTTATCTGTAAATACTCAAAGAGTAAACCCTTCCAAAGCGGTTGCAGGAAACACTGTTAATGTATCAGGATACTTATATAATCATGGTACAGAGGATTCATATTCTACTAATTTAGATTTTTATATTTCCAAATATGAGAATAATATAACAGATTCAGCTTTGTACTTAGGTTCTTATTATTCCAGCAGTGTATATTCAGAAGCCTCTGTTCCGTTCAACCAATCACTTTATCTTCCTGAATATCTTGCGGCTGGAGACTACTATATTGTATTTGTAGCTGATGGTGGCAAGAACCAGCCTGAGATGAATGAAAACAATAACATTGTTTCTAAGAAAATTTCTATTGAAGCTGCAACAAGAGATCTGTTTGTGAAGAGTGCATCTGTAAGCTCAAAGGTCACAGTAGAACAAACAGTTTATTTCAAAGCAACAATAAGTAATTCCGGAAATTCAGATGTATCATACTTCAATTTAGGATACTACTTGTCCAGTGATGAAGCACTTTCTCCTGATGATATATTTATAGGAACATTGGGTGTTCCTGGTATGCTTTCTAAATCTTCTGTACCTGTTTCTGGAGAGTTTAGAGTTCCATATTACATCAATCAGGGAAGTTATAAATTATTGTTTGTAGCAGATCATTACAAGCAGATAATTGAAACGAATGAGACGAACAATTCTTTGGCTAAAGCACTCCAGGTAATTAATCCTTATGGTGACCAGAATAACGAAGATACTATTTCCGAGCCTGTATCTTCAGCGCCAGCCATTGCAATATCAGTAGTACCGAACCCAGTTGGAGATTTCATCAACGTAACCGTACAAACTACTGAAGCTTCAACCATTGCTACATTTGAATTGTATGACAATTTTGGTAATAAATTCAAAGGAGGAAATCAGAAAATCACCAATGGTAAATTCTCAATTCCGGCAAGTGACATTAAAACTGGTGTTTATCTTTTAAAAGTAGTCTATGAAAGCAAAGTTGAAACAATCAGAATCATTAAGGAATAAAGGTTAATAGTAAATAATTTTGGAAGAGGCCGTCTGAAATGGACGGCCTCTTTTTTGTAAACACCTGGAAAAAGAGAGAAAGGAATATACAACCTGAAGAATTCTGATCTTTATATAAAAATTTAATCAAGCATGAAAATATGAAATGAAGGGGATTGATATTCCAACAGCAACCATCTGAACATTTTATCTGTCTATAAGAAGAACTTGGTCCGAATATTGAGGATTTCTTTAGTTTCAAAAGTTCTTTTTCATTTATCGTGAAACCCCAGAGAGTGCTTTAGAGTAAAAACTCTTATGCCTCTTCCCGGTTAGTTTATTAAATGTAATTATATGAATACCCAGGATCTTCAAATTGACAACAACAGTCTTTTTTGCCAGGAAGTTAAAGAAGCTTTTGAGCAACTTATGACTCAGTTTTCCATGAATGTAAGTAAGGAATTAAGAGATGAGATTTATCTTGAATCCCGCTGGGCAGGTATATTTTTAGGTAAAGAAAACAACGAATTAACCATATCTATTTATAATCCGAGGGGAAAAAGCCGATGGTTTCCCAAATTTTACCTTTCAGCATTCTTTGGGCTTAAAGGAAAGACAAGTATTGATCAACCTGAAGGTGAATCGAATCTGAAAGAATTATGTAGTCATGCTGAAGAAATCAAAGAAAGTTTTGGGTCCATTCTCAGGGGTGATTTTTCCTGGGGAGATGATTTTGAGAAATGGCTGGCTTTTTTAAAATTATGTAAAAAAGACCAGGATTGCGATTTACCTTCCTTCCTGCAACTTGTTCATGAAGGCCATATTGAGCAATAGATAGATCTGATCTAATTTTTCCTGATCGATAAACATTCTTTTATCATTTCAATTTATTCCTTGTGACAGAATTGTAATGCTATTTTTTAAATAAGCTTAAAACAATGTTCAACAAGGGACAAATTTCACATCTTCTTGGGTGTCTTTTCTTAATTTCAGCAAGTTGTGTTGGAACCAAAAGCCAAAAAGCAGCCAGTCAATTTGATTCCGGATATTGCTCACCTGCTATTAGTTATCATTATGATTCCACCCTTTACCCTTTGCCTACTAAGGAGGTTTTAAGCAGAAAAAATACAGGAGCTTTTAGTGCTCATACCCTACTAGTTGCCAATGCAGCAGGTGTTTTTGAGGAATTACTAAAGCTGGATAGTACAAAGAAAATTTATGACAAGAATCCTACTGATTCAATAAGAATAAAATATATTAACTCTAAAAATAAAGTACTTACACAGGTAATGCTCATTTCCACTGAAATTGAAAGCATTGCGGCAGAACTGGATTGCGAAGGAGAAAGAGCTGAAATATTAGCTGACTATCTTACTGAAAGAGAAAACAGTCGGAATAACCTGCTAACGGTACTCTCTATTACTTCCGGTGCATTTCTAACCATTGCAGGTACCCTTGCCAGCCAAAAGCTAAACGATACACAACAAGATGCAATTGCCATTAGTGGAGGAGTAATCAGCGCTTCTTTCGGATTAAGTATATTATTCATTAAGACCAAAGTTAAATATTACCATAAAAGAAATTTGCTTGCAGAAATCTGGAATGATCCGGACAACTCAAAGATTTTTCCTCCATCTATCTGGTATCTGCTCAAAGAACCTTTTTTTAGCAATACACATGAATATTCAGTCGTACACAATATTAAAAACCGTTGGAAAGAGCTAAAGCTGGAAGCAGAAGGTTCTGAAGTATCTAACCAGGAAAAGCAACTGCTTTTTGGAGTGGGTGGAACCTATACCAAAGGTATGCTTCGAACCAGATCAAGTATGCTTAATGAAGTGCAGGCATCTACAAGACTTATGAATCAGGACCTTCAGGCTTTTATATTAGAAATAACCAGTCGATATTGAATTCAACTCAAACTTTATATTTTTCCGATTTAATTTTCCCTGAAAAGTAAAATCTTTCAAAGCTTTCCCTGAGCAGCATACAGCTGTTTAACTTTTAGAATTGTAACGGGTTTCTTACTTCATATTGGAAATAAAATGAAGTATCTGTTTACATCTTTGATTTCAATTTTATTTATTGCGATTATATTAGATTTATCAGCACAAATAAAAGAAAATTCTGAACAATCTTCCGGGAATACCGGTATCTCAGCTGACTCTGCCACTCATTTGCCCAAAATTATTCGCCAGCCCAAAGGGTTGAGAGTAGCTAAAACTTCCAATGTAATGTTTTCCGTGGATATTGAAGATAAGTCCCCATACTCTATTCAATGGAAGAAAAACGGAGTCATCATAAAAGATGCAACATCACGAAGCTTATTTTTTTCTATAGTTCAGTTAAAGGATACTGGGTATTATCATGTTGAAATCAGCAATGCCTTCGGAACTACAAAGAGCGACACAGCAAAGCTGGATGTTGCAGATAATTTTCCTCCCAACGCAATGCTCATTAACCCGACTTTTGGAAATACATTTAGCATTGGAGATACTATAAGATTTCTTGGGGGCGGCAATGATTTTGAAAATGGCATTCTTAATAAATCTTCATTTCTCTGGAAGCTTGAGTTTCATCAAAAAGGAAACATAAAAGATCTCCCGCCCAAAGTTATCATAACAACTGAAGGCATAAGGGAAGGATACTTTGTTGTTCCAAACCACCAGATACAGGATGACAAGGCCTATTATAGGCTTTCATTAACTGTAAGAGATCAGGATGGTTTTACAGATACGAAATACGTTGATATTACACCTAAAAAAATTCAGATTAAATTATTAACTAATCCTCCCGGTTTAAAAATTTCTCTGGATGGTTCTATAATTGAAGCTCCATATAGCTTTACAGACATTGCAGGCACTTACAGAAACTTGGCCAGTGTTCCGGACCAGATAATGAATGGCATCCGATACAGATTTGATCACTGGGAACCGATAGGATTAAAGGATAATTTTAAAATTAAACCTGGCGAAAATACTATTTACACAGCTGTATACACGCCAGTTCCGGAAGTGAACAAGTTTCTGTCGAATAATTTCACCTTCGAATCAAAGGATAAAAGTAATAATTCGGATGAACAGTATCATGATGACATTACGATGGTTGCTGCACTCAGGGATACGCATACAAATGTATATACAAATAAAGGTTATATACTTCGCGAATTCTGGACTAGCGTAAGAGGTACAACAGTTGATAAAATTCCACATCAGTTGCCTCCCAATGGAAAAGTTCTTATCACCCAATTTGAAGGACCCGAAAATCTGATGGACAACTACGGTACAAGGATTAGCGGGTATATTTATCCTCCTGCTTCAGGAACCTACTATTTCTGGATAGCGTCGGATGAACAAGGAGAGTTGTGGCTTAGCAAAGATGATAGCGTTGAAAATAAGGCCAAAATAGCATATGTACCTACTTCTTCATTCTTCCAGGAATGGTCAAAATTTCCTGAACAAAAATCTGAAGGTATATATCTGGAAGCTGACAAAAAATATTATATAGAAGCGCTTCATAAAGAAAGCCTGAAAATTGATCATATCTCTGTTGGCTGGAGACTTCCTGATGGTACTCTTGAACGGCCAATACCGGGAAAAAGACTTTCACCATTTATTACTCCATATGAAGAAACCGAAAATATAGAATTGATACCTGCCTCCGGAGTAGATTCTATTGCAAAAATTCTTGCATATATGGATCCTGCTGACAAAGGCACTATCACGCTAAGCCTCCTTGGGTATGTTAATGATCCACGTATTCATATTTTAGTATTTGACACAAAAGGTAAAAAACAGTACAATGAAAAAACCACATGTGATATTACGTCTGCCAGAACAGTTCTGCCTATAAAAGAAAGATTTAAACCAGGAGTATATGTCATTCAGGTAGCAGTTGGTAATAAGTTGTTTTTTGAAAGGATATTGATAAGGTAAAAAATTCAAACGCTCTTCATAAATTGTTTGACAAACCTGGTTCTATATCGGAACATTAGACTTTCCTGCTTAGCTTACTCAGAAAACTTATCAGATCGGCTAAAGCTTCGTCTTCTACAGGATCTGAAACTCTGATTGTATTTTTATTATCGCCATCAGTCACGCTGATTGTATAGGTCTTTCTATCTGCTCCTCTTTGAGGCACTTCATTATAAGAAATGCTAAAGAACCTGCACTTCTGTACAAGTTCTTTAGCTTTCATTGAATCCTCATTACTTAACGAGTCTGTATTAATCAGTTTGGATCTGTTCAATCCCGGGAAATACGCAATCCCTCCATCTGATTTAAATTCAATGAGCATATTGCAATGGTTCTTTAATGGATGTTGTAATACCAACTTCGTTCCAGGCATTTTGTACAGCTTGTTCTTCCACGCTGCCTTGTCCGAATAGTCTTATTGCATTGTAAACTGTAAGATTTGCAAATCGTTTAAATCCTGTGTTAGCTCTCAATCGGGCATCCTTAAGTGTTTCATACCAGATTTTACCAGCTCTTTCCCAGGCAAAACCTCCAATGTTTGTTGCTGCCAGATAAAATGCACGGTTTGGGATACCTGAATTGATATGCACACCTCCATTGTCTTCAAATGTATTCACGAAATCATTCATATGTTTGGGCTGAGGATCTTTCCCCAATACAGGATCATCGTAAGCAGATCCGGGATCACTCATAGACCTTAATGCTTTTCCGTTTATCTTCTCAGAAAGAAGCTCTGCCCCAATAAGCCAGTCAGCTTTATCTGATGTCTGGTTAAGTTTAAATTGTTTAACCATAGATCCAAATACATCGGACATAGATTCATTTAGCGCTCCAGCCTGATTGAAATATACCAGTCCTGCTTCATCTTCCGTTACACCATGAGCAAGCTCGTGTCCAATCACATCAAGAGAAATGGTAAATCTCTTAAAGAGATCATCGTCACCATCTCCGAATGTCATCTTCTGACCGTCCCAGAAAGCATTGTTGTATTCTTTTCCGAAGTGAACAATTCCCTGCAATGGCATACCTTCATCATCTATAGAATGTCTTTCGAAAATATTCCAGAAAAAATCATAAGTAATGCCCAGACCATCATATGCTTCATCCACAGCTGGATCATTGGTAGCAGGATCGCCTTCGAACCGAACTATTTTCCCTTCTGTGCTCTGCATATTTTTAGCATCTATGATAGTTCTCTGTTTCTTACCCGGACTAATCATAGTTACAGGACCAGTTCCTGCTAAAGAAGCATTGGTAAAATTTCTCAATGCTCTGAAGGTACTGTCATTAGCAAGAGTGGCCATCGCTTTCTGTCTTTGTTCCGAAGTGCCATTTTTAACAATGGCTTTGAGAATATGTGGAGCAAGGATACAGTGAATCGAATGCCTGTGATTAGGATCATGATTATTACACATAATTAATTAATTTGTTCCTAATTAATTAAGCCTCATCGATTAAAAATTGTTGTAGTCCACTCCTCCAAATCCTTGGAGAGACGGAAGAGTGGAACTATTTATAAGTATATAAATTTTGGACATCTCCCAATCTCCTCATCATTTAACATAAAATTTAATCATTAAGCATTTTCACTTAATAAAAAACAAGTATTTTTACTTACTACATTATTCCTTATGTTTACAAAACTATGACGATGGAGAAAAAGGACTATCTGGTGAATGGCCATATCTGGGTCCAAAGCGGAGATGGAGCCTTTTTAGGTTCCTGAAGAGTAGAACTTTTTAAAAAAATCAAAGAGTACGGTTCAATTACACAGGCCGCTAAATCAATGAACATGGCCTAGACATGCATGGAGACTTATTGACTCTATGAACACAATTCGGCTATTAAACTAGTTTCTACCAAAACCGGAGGTAAAAAAGGTGGAGGAACAATCCTAACTGAAGAAGGAGAAAAGGCTATTCTTGAATTTGATAATCTGGAGAGAGCATTTAATGAATTCCTTCAGGAGCAGTCTTTTAAAATAGTATTATAGTATTATAACCTTTTTTATTTATCATTATTCTCCTAAGTAATAGTTTGGTAATATGATAATCAAGAATATTCATTTACTACTTATTTTACTGGTATTAACCAGCAAAGGCTTTGCACAAAAGATCGTTACTGTTGCTGTTGCTGCCAATGCTCAGTTTGCAATGAAGGAAATTAAAAAAAATTTCGAAAAGGAAACTGGCATTCATCTGGAGTTAATTATAAACTCTTCCGGGAAAATAACAGCGCAGGTAAAAGAAGGTGCTCCTTTTGATATTTTTCTTTCAGCAGACACGCAGTTTCCGGATGCTTTATATAAAGAAGGCCTTGCTACCACAAAACCAGAAATATATGCATATGGAAGCCTGGTTTTATGGTCAATGAGTAAGCTTGAAAAAAGTAATATAAAGACGCTTCTTTTATCGGATAAATTCGATAAAGTGGCCATTGCAAATCCAAAGTTAGCGCCATATGGGGAAGCAGCAATTGAAATATTGAATTATTATAATATATATAAAACGATTGAAACCAGGATTGTAAATGGAGAAAGCATTTCTCAGGTAAATCAATACGTTGTATCAGGAGCTGCTGACCTCGGTTTTACAGCTAAATCAGTCGTTTTAAGCCCTGAGATGAAAGACAAAGGCACCTGGATTGAAATTGATGCAAAATCCTATAGTCCTATTGCACAAGGAGTAGTCCTTTTGAAGAAGAATCAAGAACAAAACTTTAAGGAAGCTGAGCAATTTTATAAATACTTATTTACAGAAAAGGCTAAAAGTGTTTTCAGAAAATATGGTTATAGCGTAAGATAAAAGAATAAAGATTTATTTTACGGATAGAAACAATCCGGTTCAGAACTTATTCTTACCGGATTGTTTTTTTATCTTCCTATTATCAATGCATTACTAACCCATTGAAATAACATAATTCCTATCAGATATATAATTCCCAGGGATTCTGCAACCTCAAGTCCAGATGCAAAACAGAATAATCCTGAAACTCCAATCAAACCTAATATAGATGTATAAATGATAAGCATTCTCTTATTATTCTTTTTAGGGGGATTAAGCATACTTGACAAAGGAATCATCATAGACAGGCCAAAAATTCCTGTATACAACAATAAATCATTCATAAAAAAAGGATATGCCAGCAAAGAGATTAAACCTATACATACCGATACGCCTACAAAATTCGATGTTTGGATTTCAGTTTGAGTAAGCGCATATCTTCCGTACACATTTAGTCTCAGGAAGAGATTAGTAATAGGTCGGATGATCCAGGTGGATATTGCAAAAAGAATATAAAGAATAATAAAGGGTAAAATAAATGGATTCAAAGCAGGAATTCTGTCAGCAAGGAAACTCAATACCTTTGACCCAAAGAAAAAGCCAATGAGGATAGCCCATTGAGCACCACTTTTCATATTCCCTATCCAGAAAGCATATTTTAAAAATATTCTATATATCCAATATCTTGCTTTAAGGCTTTCTACCAGACCATGTTTGGCATATTCCAGTTCAGGATCAATCTGAAGTGCTTTCCCAAAATGTACCAAAGCCTTTTTATGGTCTCCCTTCTCCAGCAATCCCCAACCAAGGTTTGAATGGGTGATGGGATTTTCAGGATCATAATGCAGAGCTTCATGAATGGTATCATAAGACTCTTCCTTTCTATCAAGTTTCAGGAGTGCCGTAGAACGGATGTTCAGACAACCAAGATTGTCAGGCTCAAGAGCAAGTCCTTTATTTGCATAATGTAATGCCAGCTCCCAATTTTTTCTTTGCAGAAACACAGAGGCTCTTAGTCCGAAGAAGTCAGCTACCAGTGGGTCAATAGAAATAGCCTCTATAATATATTTTTCAGCCTGGTCAAGCTTATCCTGATCGAGCAGTACTTTAGAAAAAATATATAAAAGATAAGGATTTGCCGGAGCCAGACTTATAGCACTTTTTATAAAATCTTCAGCTTCATCATACTTACCTTCGTGCCATTTACAGATGCAAAGCAAGGAGAAAACTTCAGGATTATTGGGGTCAGAAGAAAGACATTTTTTAAGTTCCTCTTCTGCCTCTTTAAACCGCCTCTGATCTATCAGTAATCTCGCTCTCTCGCTGGAATTAAAGATCATTTTTTAATATTTAAATACTTCAAAATATCATCGTATAATCCGGATTCATTAGAATACAATGCATAATTTCTTGCAGTTGTAAACCATTCTTTTGTAGATGGTATTACTTTCTTTAAAGCCCTAAGTAAATCTTTTGTTTCTATTGGTTCCGGGATTCCTGTTTTAAAGGATTCACGCAGTTTTTCTTCGATTGTAAAATCCACCAGCGCCTGCAGGTCTGCCCCAGAAAAGTCCCTGGTTTCTTTTGCTATCTTATTGTAATCGATATCTTTAAGCGGTTTATCCTTTAGCAAAACTTTCAGAATACCATTTCTACCTTCTTCATCAGGCGGTTGCACGAATATTATTCTATCGAATCTTCCAGGCCTTCTGAAAGCGGAATCAAGATGCCAGGGTGCATTGGTTGCAGCTAATACCAGCAGCCCTTCATTGGAACTTTCTATACCATCAAGTTCAGACAGAAACTGGTTAATCAGATGCCTCCCTGACGATTGTTTCATATCGGACCGGCTTGCACCCAGAGCGTCTACCTCGTCGAAAAACAATACACAAGGTACATTTTGTCTGGCCATTTCGAACAAGTGATGGAGATTCTTTTCACTGCCTCCGATCCACATGTCTAATATATCATTAATCCCTACGGAAATGAATTTTGCATCAACCTGACCAGCTGTAGCCCTTGCAAGGTGAGTTTTTCCGCATCCGGGAGGGCCATAAAGCAATATCCCTCCACCTATTTTTTTACCATAAGCCTTATAAAGCTCAGGGTGTTGCATAGGATGGATGATTTTTATTTTGATTTCCTCCTTCACATGTTCCATCCCTCCTACATCTTCGAATGTTATCTTTGGTCTTTCAACTGGCATTGAATTCCTTTCCACCTCCGCTACAAAATCATCATCTTCAGATGCAAAATAGTGATTCGGATTTCTCAAACTGTCCAACTCTTCATCCAGCAAGGCAGGATTTAATTCAAGCACTCGCTTGTAGTATTTCATAGCTTCCTCTATTGAGTTTTCTTTAAGAAGAAGTTTGGCAAACAAAAGCAACGATTCAGAATCTGCATTGTCTGAATGCACCAGATCTTCCAGCACTACAATCCCTGTGGAATAATTGCCCTGACTTAAGTAAATTTTAGCCAGACCAAGTTTCGCTTTGGCATTGTCTGACTCTCTGTTTAAAACCAGCTTAAACTCTTTCTCAGCTTCTTCCAAATTGTTTAGCTTAAACAAACTCTCGGCGAGGTATATTCTTAACGGCAAGTTTTCAGGAGAAAAATTTAATGCTTCTCTCAAACTAGCGATAATATCATCACTCATAAAAATTTCTCAGTTTAAATCAGTTCAAGTTAAGGATTTAAAGCGGAAAGAGCAAAAAGTTGAAAGTTGAAAGTCGAAAGTTGAAAGTTGAAAGTCGAAAGTCGAAAGTCGAAAGTTGAAAGTTGAAAGTTTTAAAAAATCGCATAATATGTAAAAAATAAAGGAGTCATTTTAAGTTGATTTAAAATGACTCCATCTATAGTTGAACCCTAATAATGAAAATATTAGCAACTGTACGAGCATGAATAAAGTAGTAAAAATCTTTTGCTACTCAAACAACCACTTCCACTCTTCATACTTTAAACTTTTGACTTTCAACTTTTGACTTTCAACTTTTACGCTTTCTCCCCTACTTCCTTCTCTTTCGGCTTCATGATCAGACGAAGTGACTGATCATATGTCAGGTAATTCCAGAACCAGTTAATGAAAATCAAAAGTCTGTTTTTGACTCCCACTATAGACATCAAGTGGACGAACATCCAGAACAACCAGGCAAAGAAGCCTTGAAATTTGATGTAAGGTAAATCCACTACAGCTAGGTTTCTTCCGACAGTAGCCATAGAACCAAGATCATTATAGCTGAATGGTTTCCATGCTTTTCCTTTTTGGCTATTGACCAAATTTTTGGCAAGCAGCTTTGCCTGCTGTACTGCGGGCTGCACCACCTGAGGATGTCCATTTGGAAACTTATCCTCTTCCATAAATGCCTGATCACCTAGTGCGAAGATATTTTCAAAGCTCTGTACCCTGTTATATCTGTCCACAATGATCCTACCATTTTTATGCATTGAGGTTTCAGGTATACCAACAATGCTATTAGCCCTTACTCCTGCGGCCCAGATGAGGTTCTTGCTTTCAATAGTAGATCCATCACCGAGATAAATTGTTTCACCATCAAAGTCTTTTACTCCAATTCCTGTGTGAACGATAACACCCAGTTTTTTTAGATATTCTGTAGCCTTTTCAGAAGCAATAGAAGACATTGGCCCTAGCACTTTCTTCCCGGCTTCAATCAGGAATATATTCATTCCTGTAAAATCAAGATCGGGAAAATCCTTAGGTAATACTGTCCTTTTCATTTCGGCAAGAGTTCCGGAAACCTCTACACCGGTGGGCCCGCCACCTACAACTACAATATTTAAAAGTCTTTGTTTCTCCTTTTGATCTTCTACAGATAAAGCATCTTCAAGATTCTGCAATAAAGTATTGCGAATAGCAAGCGCTTCTCCAACTGATTTCATTGGCATTGCCTTTTGCATCACAGATTTATTACCATAGTAATTAGTATCTGCTCCCATCGCTAGCACGAGATAATCATACTTTAAAGTTCCAAGAGATGTAACTACTTCAGAGCTTTGTGTATATATTTCCTTTACTTCAGTAATACGAATATGAACATTGGAATAAGAATGAAATACTTTTCGCAAAGGAAATGAAATAGCACTGGGCTCCAATCCTGATGTGGCGACCTGATAAAATAAAGGCTGGAACTGGTGATAGTTATTTTTATCGATAAGAACAATTTGGAAATTTTTGGAAGCAAGCTCTCGTGCAAGGGCTAATCCGCCGAAACCGGCACCGATAATCACGACTCTTTTAAGGTTGCTTTCAGGAATTTGTATATTCATAGTGGTACATCTTTAAATTCCAACAACAAAAAACTCTTGACGCCTGATTTCTCAAAGCCTCAATCTATGTAACTAATGTAGGTAATGATATTAACAAAACGAAAAGGATTTGAGCATATTTCTCTTAAAAATATCCATTCTACAATAGTTTTAAGGCTCAGCTTATTAGCTAATAACGAGCATGATGAACCCAAACACCTCTTTATATAATTAAATTAAAAATTAAAATAACACAAAAATAACCCTACTATCAGATTAATCCGATAGTCTATAGAATAATTAATTTGCAACTGGATTTTCTCCCAAAATACGTTTCCATAACATCGGCATCAAAGATCTGGCTTTTTTAAGGTTATTGGATGTCCGAGAAAACTTTAAACTGTTATGATCAGGAGTTATTTTATAAGCAAATGTAAATCCCTCTTTACCTTCTCCCCAGCCGTCCAGCTGTCCAAAACGAAGATCATTAATAAGGTAGCCATCGTTTTGTCTTTCTACAGTATAATATCCTTCAGTAATTCCCAGCAATGTCTGTAACTTTTCATTCTGTAAATAGTCATAAAGCAATTGATGGTTTTTAGGGAAGTACTTAAACTTCACATCTTTGCCTTTATCCAATAAAGAATAATACCCTATGTAATAACCAGAATCTACTTCAGCTGTTGCGTTCCATAGAACAGTGTTAAATGGAGTAGGCTTTGTTGAATATCTTATAACTTTTATATGCTGATCTTTAAAATTCCTTTCAAATACATTATTAACCGCAAACTTTTCCACCAACGTAATCATCATATAGACCGAACTAATGCCTATACCCGCAAAGGTCCACCAACGCCTTCTTCTATCTTCTTTTCTGTAAAAGAAAACTGGTATCAGGCATAAGATAAAAGGAACAGTATAAAGTGGATCTATTACAAAAATATTATGAAAGGAAACAGCATAATTGCTGAATGGATAAAAGACTTTTGTTCCCCACGTAGTAAAGCAATCAAGTAATGAATGTGTTGTAAAACCCAGGAAAAACAGCCAGAACCAGTCCATATATGTTGTAGCATCTCTTTTGTAAATGATCTTCAACAGATATGCTAAGAGTGGAGATACAACAACTGCAAATAATAATGAATGCGTAATACCTCTGTGGAAAGTCAATTGTTCAACCACATCCTGAAAAGGATTAGCAAGTATATCAAGATCAGGAATTGTTCCTGCTATAGCTCCCCACAGCAGTGCTTTGTTCCCTGCTCTCTTTCCGCAAACAGCTTCTCCTACTGCCGCTCCTAAAACTATCTGGGTTAAAGAATCCATATATCACAGAAATCAACTATACCAAAATAACAGAATTTAAATGTTTTTAAGAAGTAAAGTAAAAGAGAAATAAGGTCCTTTTTCAATTCCATTTCTAAAGTCATCACAAACAAATGAAGCTCTGATCATTATAACGCATAACATTAAATGACGAACATTTAAAATTAATAGAAAGTTTAAATAATAAATAAAGGGTTTGGCCTATATGGTAAATTTAAAAATAAGTTGGTGAAGTTGAAATATAATTAAGAGGGAATGGATACGACAATTTTGGAAAAAGAAAAAGTGGATTATGCAAGTGATCCGCGTCTTACAAAAGAAGTAAAAAATTTCTTAAAGGTATTGAATTCAGGAGGACCTCCTGTGGAAAGTCTTTCATATGAAGATGCGAAAAATGTATTGGTTGAGGCACAGAAATCTGTTAAAGTTGATCTTTCAGGCATAGAAGTTTCAGAGAAAACCATTAATGCAGATGGATATACCATTAATTTGAATATAGTACGTCCTGAAGGAGTAAAAGGAAAACTTCCTGTTTTCATGTTCATTCATGGAGGTGGCTGGATACTTGGAGACTTTCCGACTCATCAGCGTCTGGTAAGAGATCTGGTAGTACTGTCTGGGTTTGCTGCTGTATTTGTGAATTATACGCGTACACCTGAAGCACAATATCCACAGGCAATAAATGAAATATATGCGGCAACCAAATGGGTAGCGGAACATGGAGATGAGATCAATGTTGATGGTACCAATATGGCCATCGTGGGAAATAGTGTCGGCGGTAATATGAGTACTGTAACAACATTGATGGCAAAAGAAAAAGGCGGACCACATATTAAACTACAGATACTGATGTGGCCCATAGTTGATTCAAATTTTGAAACAGATTCTTATAAACAATTTGGAGAACAACGTTTCCTTACAAAATCGCTGATGATGTGGATGTATGATCTCTATACTAAAGATCCAAAGCAACGTAAGGAGATTTATGCATCTCCATTGCAAGCAACTAAAGATCAATTAAAGGGATTACCTCCCACATTGATTCAGGTTGCAGAGAACGATATACTCAGAGATGAGGGAGAAGCATATGGCCGCAAGCTTGACGAAGCCGGAGTAAAAGTTACTACCATTCGATATAATGGTGTAATTCATGATTTTGGCATGCTAAATGGTCTCGCTGAGATACCTGAAACGAAATCTCTTGTATTGCATGCGGCAGCAGAATTAAAGAGGTTTTTGAAATAGAGTAACCTAAGGACATAGTCATCTTAGCATTACAGACTCATTCTGACAAGTATTGTTAATAATAAGATGAACTTCTTTGTCATCCTGACCCTGAGAAGGACCTGAGGCATAAAGAAACCTAGATCCCTCGTTCCTCGGGATGACAAAACCAAAAGTTCTATATGACCTTCCGTTAAGTTGAGGGCCATGTCCTAAAGGAGATGGACTTTAGTTTTGCTGCTTAAAAATTATTCCATCTGCTATAGAAAACGATTGGCAACTTTGTAGCTTTATTATTAAACCTAACAATCACTTTATTCCTTAAACTTTAAGCTTTTTGCTTTCAACTTTCAGCTTTTAACAAGTTCAAGCAAATCCTCATAATACTTCATCTTCTGCATTTAACTTTGAGCCATCCATAAAAGGTTACAGCCTGAATGTCTTCCTGATTGATATCAATGAATACAAAGGAATTATCCACGAGATTCTGAAACTCTTTGGTTGGAGCTATATCAGGCTTAGCATTCAACTTTCTTACAAGACTTAATAACACATTAAGTACGTTTCTGTTTCCTGAATAGGACTTATTTCCTTACAACAATTGAAGCTTCAACAAATCTTAATTCATTACGGTTCTTCTAATAAAGATTTCTTTATGGAGAAGATTGAGATTGTAAAAAAATTTTATGGCTTAATGGAACAGGGTAATTTCGAGGAAGCCAAAAGTTATTTATTACCAGGTTTCCAGTTATTAGGTGCACCTCAGCAGCCAATGGGAAAAGAAGAATGGATGGACTTTCAGGAGAAATTATGCATCGGTGTTCCTGATTTTAAATTTAACATCAGAGATTTATCGGAAAGAGGAAACCTTGTAAACGGTGTAATACAGGCAAGTGGTACCTTCACACATGAAATGCCTAGTATCTATGCTGGTAAACCTGCTATTCCACCAACAAATAAAAAAGCAATGAATCCAAAAGAAAATTTTACAGTAACATTTAAAGGTGATAAAATAATAATGGTCACTGTTGAAAGACTTACAAATGGAGGCATGCACGGGTTTCTTAAACAGCTGGGTGCTGAAGCTCTTACCTATGCTTAATTAGTTAGTAAAATCCTGTTGACAAAACAGGATTTTTTTTCTTTATTTCCCCTTTTGATATCAAATTAACTTTAATAATGTTTTCAATCTCTATACTTCAGGAGGATCCAACAATTTCTAATTTTCAAATGTGAATTTATAAAGCACTATTATAATTCAAAATATTAAGATAGTTGAGAACTTTTTTGAAGTTAATAAAAGCCGGAATCAAAAGAAGGCTAAAAGTTACTTACCTCTTGAAATTATAATTATTAGAACTCTGTTACAAGCGCTATACTCGGCTAATTAGTTGAAAATTTCAAAAGCAATTGAACAAGGTGTTCCCGATTTTAAATTTGATTTCAAGAATGCTTCTGAAACTAGTTAAAACGATAATCTCCATTCTCTAAAACAGTTACTTTCATAGTCAATTTATCCTTGAAGAATTTATCATAGCCAGTTTTGAGATTAGTCCAGAACCCAATCAAAGCCTTATCATCTTTATATTTCGACTCATACTTTTTGAAATTTTCATCAGTCATTCTAAAAGGATAAATATTTACAGGGATTTGATTCTGACCGTTCTGTCTGGCCTGTATTGCATACAGATAAATTTCCTTTATCTTATCGTTGGTCATCGGCATACAGCCAATGGTTACACACTCTCCATGAATAAATATATCCCCTCCAAGATCTTTCGCACTGCTTTTAATTCTATCTGATTTATTAGGATAATTTATACCAAGGGATAAATAAAAACTACTTGCGGGATTAAATCTGTCAATGTAATAAAAACCTTCAGGAACCTGATAATCTCCTTTTCTTCTTTTAGGCCCCAATACACCAGAGCTTTCGCAGATCTTATAAGTTAAAAGTTTTTTATAACTTTTATCACTTCTGTTTTTTACATAAATCTCCAACTCCTGCTCTTCTTTATAAACAGTAATCAAGATCTGCAATTCACCAATACGGATGTTTGATTTCTTTAATTGCTCCTCAATAAAAGTTCCTTTTTCCTTATATGCAGTTCTTACACGTTCAAATTTCTTTTGCTCAGAAAGGAAGTCATTCAGAGAGATAAATGAGGTTATAAAAAAAAATGCGGGTAGCAAAAAAAAGTTAAATGATTTCATAATTATAGAATTAGAGCAATTTTAATCAAATCCTTCACTGAAAAATTCTTTAGGAGTCATTCCAAATGCCTTTATGACTTTCATCAGACTGGTAAAACGTATATCCTCTCCTTTTTCGTATCTACCAAATTGAGCCCTTGGTAAGTCTTTATCAAATGCAAAATTTTCATAGTTAGTATATCCCTGTTTTATTCTTAGAGACCTAATTCTGGTCGCCAATTTGGATACTTCTGGAGTCACTTTCTTTTTCGAGGAAGAAGTTACCTTCTTAGCTGTCACCTTCTTTTTTGCTGTTGCCATATAAACAAAACAATAAGAAAAGCTCTTAAAAAGTTACCATGAAATAATTCCTATTATTTAGTAGCAAACTAAAAATTAAAATTTTATAATTGCACTTGAATTTCAGAGACAAAGCACACTGTTAATCAATAAAAATTGTATCATGAACAACAACGAGCTACCGCTTTCTTCCGAAAAGCCTTCGGTCTATCTGTTGAAAGAAGAACACATAAAACTTTTAAGGGCTACAGAAAATCTTTTTGCACACATTTCACCGGCTCAATTTCAAAAAACTTTATGGGAGGTATTTATTCAACATTTAATTTTCTTCAACAGGAAAGATCAGGAGAAAAACCTTTCTCACATAGCAGAGGAATTTTACCATATCAACAGGTTTTTGGAGCAGGCTGATAGTATTAGAAAAAATATGAAAGAAAATGAAAGGAAATAAGAATAGCAGTCTTATTTCCTTTTGAATAAAATTTATATTTTCCTTTCTGCTATCAGAAACATATTTGTCACTGGGTAATCCATTAAAGAAAGATTACCATTTTCTATTCTATACAACTCAACTTTACCTTTAAACCTGTTCTCGACAATCCATGGATTGGAAAAGACTACAGACTGTGTGCTTACTTCAAATCCTGTTTTTTCCATTTCTGCTTTCCACTCGCTGAAAGACCAGAAGGCAAAGGTTTCGTGCATCTCACTCATCCAGTTGTCTGTATAATCCTTCTTAGTTATAAACTCTGTTGCATCTCTGAGTGTAAGCTCTATTAAAGATTGACCATTGATGCTTTTCTCATGATATTCCAGATGATACCCCTCCTTTCTTCTAAAGTCTCTTGAGAATCTTCTAAACCTTCCATAAGTAGAAAGACCTTCAAGATACTTTGACAACTCTGTTCTTTCTGTAATCTCCAGTTCAAAATCATCGTTCCTTCCATCATTCTTATTCAGATCCATATAAACAACCTCCTCTTTATTCTCAGGTCCTACAACGTCTCTATTGATCCATACGCCACCGATCATCAATTCATCATAACGATTTTTAATGAACTTAATCAAGTCTTCTCTGGAGCCATACGACTCTATCTCATGAGTAAGCGAAGATGTGAAGATGGTATTCATGGATCTTTGATCAAATACCAATCCTGTCACCGCATTCTTCTGGGCAAAAAACACAAAAGGATTCTGAAACTCTCCATTATTTTTTCTTTGCTGACAAATTTCGAATAAATGGCGCGATACTTCAATTCCATAAAAATCAGATTCTCTCAGACGCGCATCCTGACATGCTAACTTAATCCATGATCCTACTGCACACCCGATATCCCCTATTCTGCCCGGCTTCACATGAATGGCAGTATCATTATATTTCATCTCTGCTATTTCATCCATCTGCCTTACATAAGAGTTATAGTCCCGTGTTGCTGTGATATCTCCGTCTTCACCTACGATCTTATCACTAAACAAAATCCGGACCTTACCCCCGACATTATAACGCAACCAAACGTTATAAGATGCAGGATGAATTTTACTAAGAAGATGTTTATCTGTTCTCCAGTCCTCAATTCCTTTAGCAACATGTTCTACCAGATCCCAAGGTTGATCAGTCAACAATCTCCAGGTCTTTACATCTTCCAGTTCAGCAGGCAAAATTCTAAATCCCAGCTTCTGATACATATTCATCACAGGTGTGGAACACACCACAACAGTATTTTCAGGCTTCATATCAATATGGCCGTCACTCTCATGCTTTATTCGCTTGATTGTATAAGTTGCAAAATCATCCCTATTACCTACATCTTCAATTCCGTAGATGTAAGAAGGAATGTTCAGATTATCCGAAAAGGTTTCCAATGCTATTGCCCTGAGATAGAATGGCAATGGGTTTCGTCTTGTATTGGAATGATTGGCAGAAGTCACAGCAAAAATGATTGCTTTTATTCTCTCTGAAATACCAAGTGGATTGCCATAAACGTCAACTTCATTTTCAAGTCCAGCCTGAATAATTCTATATAAATACTTAAACTGAAAATCTGTGAGCAGCTGATGACGACCGGGAAAAAGGATATACATAGAGATAATTATTTTAACAAAAGTATATTGAAAAATTCATAGTCTGAAATTTAATCATTAACCTGAAACATACACAATTTACTCTTTAAATATGAATTAAATAAAGCCTTTATAAAACAAAAAAAGGTGCATCGAATTACAATGCACCTTTTTAATTATAATTATACCTTTATAAATTAATCTACTTTAACCAGTTTAATATACTGATTTCCGGAATCCAAATTGAGAATTAAACTATAAACCCCCGGTATACAATCTGTATTGATTTTTCCAGTTGTTTTTCCCGATTGAACGGTTTGACCATTTATATTAACCAATGAGTAACTTACTTCTCCGCTCAATCCTTCAATTTCTACAAAGTTACTGAAAGGATTAGGATAATATTTTAGTCCGGAGATATTTCCATTTGGTATCCCAGCTACAACCGGAAGCTCTTTAAGAAGCATTGTTCCAAAGAGAGAAGGATTTTGCCAGGCATCATCATTAACTGATGTCCACGACATTTTTCCATCACGACCACCTCCATTGTCATCATCGTTAATATGAATATCAAACCCGTGCAATTGACCAGCAAGCGGAGAAGCCTGAAGGGATGACCATGGAATTCTTACCTCAAAAACATATCCAGTAGTAGTTGCTTTCATGGAATAATTAATTCCTGCAACAGATCTTCCTGCCGGATTGGAAGATACAGTGGTGCTATTCCATCTGAAAGTGTACTGAACATCGTTATTCTGATAAGTTGATGTTTTATTATTTCCTATATCGAAAAATAATTCTACACCATCATCTTCATAAACAGGATCACTGTCACTGATTTTTACATCATCTGTAATATCTGCTAAAAGATAGAAATACTGATCATTCCATAGAACCTTGAATGTTCCTGACAAATCTGCAGTACTGGATACTGTAGGCAATATTACTTTGGAGATATTTTTTTCCACCGCACTACTCCATATATCATCTTCCTCACCATCAATAACCGGGGCTGCAGCTGCTCTGTATACCGGAAGAAGATCCAACACATTAACAACAATTGCAGCTCTTGAACTTTCACAGCCTTCGGCATTGGTCTGACTTACATAATAGGTAGTAGTTCCAACAGCAGTTGTTGAAGGAGTAGGTGCCACTGCCAAACCTGTTCCTCCTGTCTGAGTTGTATACCATTTCAGATTGGTGCCTGAAGCTGTTAATGGTATTGATAATTCTGACAATCCGTAAACAATAGGAGTCTGAACCGACGGTGCAGAAGGAGCAGCTTTTATAGTAACTTTAATTTCTGTCCTGGCACTTTCACAGCCACTTCCTGTCTGAGAAACATAATAAGATGTAGTACCTGCTACCTGAGTTGAAGGAGTAGGTGCAACAGCTGATCCTGTTCCGCCTGTAGCTGAAGTATACCATTTAAGATTTGTACCTGAAGCATTTAAAGCTGTTGAGGTAACTCCCTGGCAATAAGAAATCGGAGAGACTACAGTAGGTGCAGCAGTTGCTGCTCCGACAGACACGGTTATCTGAGCGCGAGGACTTTCACATCCATTACCCGTTTGAGAAACCCAATAATTCTGAGTTCCGGTATTTGTAGTAGAAGGTGTAGGCGCTGTTGTGCTTGATGTACCACCTGTAGCTGCAGTATACCACTTTAAAGAAGTTCCTGAAGCAGTTAACGGAGATGCCGGAGTTCCCTGACAATAATTTACCTGAGAAGTTACAACCGGAACGGCTGTCTGGATGACTGTAACAGTTATGGCTGCTCTTGGACTTTCACAATTACCGGAAGTCTGAGAGACATAATAAGTTTGAGTACCTGCAGACGCTGTTGATGGTATTGGTGCTGTCCCAGAAGAAGTTCCGCCAGATGGCACGGTGTACCATTTCAATGAGGTACCTGTTGCTGTTAAAGCTGATGCAGTTGCTCCCAGACAATAGCTTATTGAAGAAGTTACAACCGGGGCTGAACTTTGAATAACAGTTACAGTGATACTTGCTCTTGGGCCTTCACATCCTCCTGATGATTGAGAGACATAAAAAGTCTGAGTTCCTGCAACAGTTGTTGTAGGTACCGGCGCTGTTGTGCTAGAAGTACCACCTGTAGCAACCGTATACCATTTCAAGGAAGCTCCTGACGCAGTTAAAGCAGAAGCGGTTGCCCCCTGGCAATAACTAATGGAAGAAGTCGCAACAGGAGCTACGGGTAACTGAGAAACATTAACAGTTATACTTGCTCTTGGGCTTTCACATCCGCCGATAGTCTGAGACACATAATAAGTTTGAGTGCCTGTTGAAGTTGTAGAAGGTGTAGGCGCAGTTGTACTGGAAGTTCCTCCGGTTGCTTGCGTATACCATTTTAAAGAGTTTCCTGTGGCTGTTAAAGCAGAAGCTGTTGCTCCCTGACAATAATTTATAGGTGAAGTAACTGTCGGTGCTGTTGCTTGAGATACGGTCACAGTTATACTCGCTCTTGAACTTTCACATCCATTGGTAGTCTGAGACACATAATAAGTTTGAGTGCCTGCGGAAGTTGTAGAAGGTGTGGGAGCAGTTGTACTGGAAGTTCCCCCTGTAGCCTGCGTATACCATTTTAATGAGGTTCCTGTAGCTGTTAAAGCTGAAGCGGAAGCTCCCAGACAATAATTAACATTGGCGGTTACCCCTGGCGCTGCTGGCGAATTGTTGACAGTAATAGTTCTTGAAGCAGAAGTAGTGACTGCATTATTGTTGTCATAAGCTTTTGCTGTTACAGTAAGTGTGCCAGCCGGAGCATTAGTCCAGTTGTATGAATACGGAGAAGAAGTGATGGACGTGATTAATGTAGTACCATTATAAAACTCTACTTTGCTGATTGTACCATCCGAATCCGTCGCATTTGCTGCCAGTGAAATACCTGCTCCCAGGCAAACAGTAATATTTCCTGGCGGAGAAGTTAAAGATACCGTTGGAGATTCATTGTTTGTTCCACCTGCCTGATATGGATTCCAGAAATTACCCGTTTGTACAAACAATCCAATCATTTGAAGGATCTTTGAAAAGTAATTCGGAGCCAGATTACTGTTTTTATTCTCACTGTACATTGCGTTGCAGAAACTCTGATGAGCAGATGTATTAGAAGCTGCCAAAGACATAGCTCCAACCATGCCTACGAAGGCTGAATTATGATAACCTGATCCACTGCCATCGTGATTCATATTATCTCCACCTTGAACAGAACCGGCTCCCCCTTTTCCTATCCATAAATCAGCCTGTTTATTAATGATCGTCTGCATTCCTGAAGAACCAAACCAAATATAGTTCGTGGCCTGTCTCCAGGGCGCTCTGCAGGCATCAAACCCGAATTTATCAGGTCTAGTTCCAGACCCGCTGCATGCGTCACTAGGAGGTCCTTGTGGTGTACACCAGTTAGTAGCCAAGCCAGAGGAAGAATGTGCATTGTTTATCAATAAACCTTCTGTTTTCGCCACTACATTGTCCCAAAATGCATTATCTGCATTTCCATTTTCTGCCATAAACACCTTAAATACTCTGGCATATCCAGGAGCCTGATAAGATGGATTCCGGCAAGCAGGCTTCCACATATCTCCATTCTCGAAAGTTCCATCAGATTTATTGATTTCATGGTTTTTTATGGCATTTATTAAAGCTACCGCATCAGATTTATATGGGTGAGGAGAAGTTGTATTAGGCCATTGATAATTGGCAACGATCAATGCCATGGCAGCATCCAACTCTGCATCCGTAGCTCCATTTTGCCCACTCACACTATTACATCCATCAATTCTCCAGTGCATAACCCCATTAGCATTTCTATGCGATTTATAATATGCCCAAAGCCTGTTAAACAAGTCCTTATCCGCTGCATATGCTGCTAATAACATACCATATCCAATCCCTTCTGAAACTGTTTGGCTTGTATTATCAAATTTAACTCGTGCCCTATCGCTGCCACAATTTTCCACATAATCCGTTTTCCATTGATTATATATAGAGGCTATTTCAGATGCTTTGCCATAACTTCCGGTGGTGGGAAGGTTCGAAGGCATCATTCCATATGCATAGGATGCGTTGGAACCGAATGGTTTAGTTGCACCAGATGGAGTATTAATCTGGGTCTGCCCTACATTGGAAGTAAGCATAATAGCAACGAAAACATAGATGATCTTTTCGATTTTAGAGTATCTCATTTCGAAACTTTTTAATTAGAGGATGAAAACTTTATACTTTTTCAAAAGTAAATGTAACCATTAAAATATAATTTTTACCAGAAAAATTTGATCTTTTTAAACCCACCAATGTATTTAACTGATAATAAATTGGATAGTTTAAACATTTAAAAAAAAAGAAGCGAGAGGAAGTTAAATTCTACACCTATATTCCATACTACGACAACTTGGAAGATTCAGTAAAAAATTTGATTTAAAAATGACTTTGAAAAAAAATCCTTTCCTAGTATGAAAATCATAGTCCTGGGCATTTAAAAATACCAAATTGAAAAAATCCCGGATTCACATTCCCGGATTTTAAACTTTGCAGTTATACAGTCACCTGAGAGATATTGATCAGCATTGATTATAAGTCTGACATCTGAACCATCTTTAATTTGTTTTAAAAACCTGACTTTGGCTTTTTAAAAGGAGGTGCAAGTTGAGCATTCTATCCATTTCAAATTAAACAGAACTTCAGTTACCTTTAATAAAGTTAGCAACAGATCTGCTGGATCACAGGAGGTATCACAAATACTCCTATTTGCATCTTATCCTTTAATATTTGCCCAAGTATTCTTCATAGGATAATTCAACTAACATTTTTCATTGTAAGTATTTTTTTATAAATTGGAATACAGTTTTTTATGTTGATAAAAAGATTCTTCAAGATCCTGAAATCAAGCCTTCCGAAAACAAAACTTTCGAAAGAGGATTTAGAAATTGGAAAAGATTCGTTTGAAAACACAGATCATCCTCCGACAAAGCCAATGGACCCGGGTTTAAAGAAAGAAGCAGAATACTGCGCCAATCTTGAGGTGAAATATGGTGCAGGTTTTAGTGAAATTAAAGTATCGTATAAAGAGCTGATCAGGAAATATCATCCTGATAAACACGTTCATTCTGAAGAGAAACGCAAAATAGCTGAGGAAATAACCAGGAAATTGAATGAGGCGTATAATTATTTTGAAAAAAAATTTAACGGACAGCATTAACCGTTAATCAATACAATTAAATCGGATATCTTAAAATTTGTAAAATGTTAAACTGGTTCAAACGTCTTTTTAAAATTGGTGAAGCTGAAGCACACGCTGCTCTTGATAAACTTGAAAATCCTATTAATATGATTGAGCAGGGATTACGGGATCTTCGTGAAGATCTGAACAAAGGACTGAAAAGCCTTGCTGAGGTTAAAGCCCTTGCCATAAAAGCGGAAAACGACCAGAAAGAAAAAAATAAAGTAGCATTGGAATATGAGCATAAAGCAATGCTGCTCTTACAGAAAGCTCAATCAGGCGGTCTTGATCCTGTTGAAGGGGACAGACTTGCAAGTGAAGCTTTAATGAAAAGACATTCCGCTCTTTCTCAGATAGAGACATTAAGCAATACTGTAAAGCAATACAACGATATGGCCTCAAAAATTGAGAGCAACAATAAACTGCTAAAAAGTAAAATAGATGGTTGGGAAGGTGAACTTGACACTCTGAAAGCCCGTGTAAAAGTTGCAAAGAGTACTAAAGATTTTAACCAGAAACTTGCAGGACTTGATGCCAATAATACTCTAAGAATGCTGGAGAAAATGAAAGATAAAATAAATCAGGAAGAGGCGCTGGCACAGTCTTATGGAGAAATAGCAGATAATAATAAATCTGTGGATGATCAAATCAATAAGGCGCTGGAAGGCAGTCTTACACATCCATTAATTGCCGATTCTCTTGCACACCTGAAAGCAAAAATTGCAATTGACTCTACCAAAAAATTAGAAAATTAATCCGATCACATAAAGGCCACTACCTGTGGCCTTCTTAATTTCAGCCTCTTAAGGCTGTATTCTTATGAACAAAGTATTTTTCAGTCCCGGTGAAGATTGTCGCCAGGCCATCATTGAACAACTCCATCAATCCGTTTCTTCAATCAAAATTTGTGTCTTTACCATCAGCGATGACCTTATCACGGACGTTATTATTGCAAGGCACCAATTTGGTATAGATATCAGAATAATTACTGATAATGACAAATGTTATGATGACGGGTCGGATATCGATAAGCTGCACAGATCTGGCATTGAGATAAAGGTTGACAAGTCTCCTTATCATATGCATCACAAGTTTGCTATTATAGATAACAAAATAGCTCTTACAGGCAGTTACAACTGGACAAGGAGTGCGGCTTTATACAATCACGAAAACATTGTGTTTACTTCAGATAAGGGAATAGTAAAAGATTTTAAAGGGGAGTTTGATAAGCTCTGGGAGCAGATGGAGGATTATTGAGAAATAAAAAGTCATGTAAAAGCGGCTATATTTCCACCTTTATTTACTAAGAGAGCATATGATCAATATTTTGTTTTAATGGTCACTACTCTACCAGTTTAAAAGTATGATATTGGGGATTGACTTTTTCAATAATCTTTCTTGAATCCATTTCGAGTATTATAGAATTAAATAGAGGTTCATCTTTCAAATTCTCATACTTTTTCTGTGATAGTATAAACTGAAATAACTTCCATGAATCAAAACCTTCGTAGTTAAAATCAGGAGGTTGTCCATAATCATAATCAATGATCAAACCCGAGAAATTGAATTGGCAACCATACCCATGAAATCGAAAACTAATTTCCCCTCCTTCATACTTCAATGTTCCCATCCTAGGTACTAATTTTTCCCTTAAAGCCTTAAATGGCGAAACTAAAATCTTATAATGATTTTTAAATATTCGATCAGTTAACTCAACATGTTTTTCGAATTCTAAAATACAATTATAGACTTCTCGTATATGATTCTCCATCAAACTATCTGTAAAAAAGGCCTTTTTTAGTTATCTCAATTGATCTTTCTTTTTTAAATTCCTATAAAAAAGTCTTCCCCTATTCGGAAGACTTTTTCTCTATTGCATTTTTTATACCTTCAACACCCTCTCCAAGCACTGCAAGCTGTGTAAGCAGTTGAGTTATCTGACCTGAATCTCCGATGCCCTTAAAGCGTTGATTTTTCTTAAAGGTCGTCTTAATTTCTTCCCATCTTGCCTTCTCTTCAGGAGTAATTCTTTCTGTAATATCTTTAAATTTCAGCAGATTAGCCTCAGCACCTGTAGTCAACGTCTGTGCTTCGTTCTGGTAATGGGTATTGATAAGCATTTTTAATTCCTCATCATTCATCACTGGCACAACTTTCTCCGCCATCTTGTTCATATTCCGGTAAGAACCTTGGAGCTTAAATACCGGCTCATTTCTGAATTCTTCTGCCTGCGAGGCCGAATGGATGTATTCCTGATTAACTCTAAGCACAGCATCTCTGATTGAAAGTAACTTCTGAATAACAGATACGATCTCATTAGTTTCTTCAGCAGCGTAGGATACTTCAAAATCAAGACCCGAGCTATCACCGGTTTCGGCAATTTTAACAAAAGAGTAAATGTCTTTAAGACTTTTATTGGCAACCTTTGAAGTAATCGTGTTTGAGGTCAGGCAGTTTTCTATATAACTTAACTTAAACACATCTGCTTTGTCACCTATGATATCTCCAAGATTATAGGTATCTGCCCTGTTGGAAAGCATATCAGGTATTCTGAATTTTTCACCGCTTTCTGTATAAGGGTTTCCTGCCATTACCACGCAGACTTTCTTTCCACGGAAATCATATGTTTTGGACTTCCCTTTATAGATACCTTCGATCTTCCTTTGTGCATCACAAAGAGAAATAAACTTTTGAAGAAACTCAGGATTGCAATGCTGAATATCATCCAGATAAATCATGACATTATCGCCCATCTCAAATGCGAGATTCAGTTTTTCCAGCTCCTCCCTTGCAGCGCCATTCTGTGCTTCCGATGGATCCACTGAAGTGATCTTATGTCCTATAGCCGGACCATTGATCTTCATAAAGATCAATCCCAGCCTGTTAGCAACATATTCCATCAAAGTGGTTTTACCATAGCCGGGCGGAGATATCAGAAGCAACATTCCCATCTGATCAGTACGTTTGTTCTCTCCCACCACTCCTATCTGTTTTGCAAGGTTTGCACCTATTAAAGGAAGATAGACATCATCAATCAGCTTATTACGCACGAATGAACTTAGCACATTTGTTTTATATTCTTCAAGGCGCAAGTCAGCTCTAAAGCTTTCCGTTAATGCGCTTTTCTTCTTCACATAAGCTGAATAACCCGCAACAACTTCTCTTTGGTAGCGTGATAATTTCTTTACGAATTTATTAAAATGAAACAGATAGTTACCTTTCTGAATCAAGCTGTGACTTCCGGATAATCCCTCCAATACAACTTCAGATTTAGCAATGATTTCCTTACAATTATCGATGCCTGACAATAGTATGACAGCTGCTTCATCCACAAACTCATGACTGGCAGATTTTTCGCTATCAATAAATGCTTTCAGCCAGTTTCTTGTCAGGTCAAACTGATTAACAGGATTGCCGTCAAGATTTTGTACCGATGCAATACATTCCTCTTCATATTTCTTCTTCTTCAGGAATGCATTAAAAGCCTTTGTTAGCTCCAGAGCCTCATGACTAATGACAAATACATTCCCTCTTACCATCTCATCAAACAGGTAATCCGCTGCTTCAGCAGCAATTTCTGCTTCAAAAAAACGAGTCTGTTCTATAAACTTTTGTATCCCTGTTTTAAGAAGACTGATGATCTCTTGATGTGTATTTTTTCCCGGGAAAATTTTAAGAATGCTTCCTATTCCTTTTAATCTTAAATCAAAGCTTCTTCTTGCGTTTTCATCAAGAACATGCAACCAGTAAAATCTTGCACATGCCCTTGCCTCAGAAGCATATTTGAGTAAATCAAGGCCACCTTCAATGTGGAGCAGCGCTTTAAGTATCAAAGCAGCATCCCTGTCATTCACTCCTTTGACATACCCTTCGGAATATCTGTTGGATATGAATTCCTGAACTACGACAGTAAGAGAAGGCTCGTCCAGCTTAACTAAATTTTCTTTATCATATTTAGAGTTTACCTGACCTTCATTAAAAAGAAGCCAAGCCAGGTATTCTCCTCTGTAAACATAGTCGTTTTCAGATATCAGGTGTTGATTCCAGAAAGACTTGGTATTGAGGAATTCAGGATCTGTTACTTTTTCAAAGAAGCTTGTGCCGGTGATATGAAAAAACATTTCTTCGTGCCTGTTCACCATTGCAAGCTCTAGAGCCTGTGTGTTTACAGAAAAATTATAATTTCCGAATTTTACAACATTAGCACCTCCGACAAACAACTCTTTCTTATCCTTCAATTGTCTCAGTGTTGTTTCACGGAGGTTTTTCATACGGCCCTGAATGTCATCCGCCTTTATAGTATCACTTAGATCATTTAACTGCTTTACAATATCCCTGAGTTTGTCCATCATCAAATCAGAGGCAAAATAGCCATTGATCTCAGCAGCTGTATCGAAAGTAGCCACTCTGTTTTTTGCTCCGGACAAGATACGCTCCGCAGCGCTCATGAGGGCGTTGGCCCTGTTGTTACGAGCTTCTATTAAAGACAGCTTACGGTTTTCAAAGGCTCCGTAAAGCTCTTCTCTTTTTTCAGAAACTATTTTGATAAAACCATCGAAGTCGGGAAATTTAGCTTCCAGTTCTTCCAGCTGTATCATAAGCTTAGAAAGAAACTCTTCACATTTCTCAGGCGTAGAACTTAAATCCAGATAGTTTACTATGGACTGATCCAATAGTTTTATCTGAGAATTAAATTCCGCTTCACTTTCAGATCTCCTTAACTCCAGTTTTCTGTTTTTAAGAGAAGCCTTTAATTTATTGATCTCAGAAAAAATGAGAGAAATCGTATCTATGATTTTGGTCGTCTGAGTTGCATCTTCAATCTTCAGGTTGCTGACAATCTGAATCAGCATTTCAAGCTCATTACTGACCTGAGCGATCTCCTCTTCAGTCTTATTCGCTTCGGTAACCTTCGTTACCTTTTCGGCAGCAGCATTTAAAAAAGTTACCCTTTCATGGTAAGGAAGCAAAGCCTTTTCCTGCAAGAGGAACTCAACGCACTTTGCCGAAAGCTTTTCCGTTTCATCCGATATGTTCATTTCAAGATCGCTGACAGCAATAAGATCGACATACCTGAGTTCTTTCAGAGAAATAATATCCCCTCTCAATGACCTTAACTCAGAAAGAATATTTACAAAAGTATTGATGTCTTCAAACCTGTCGCGCTTTATCTGATCAAGAATAGCTTTTGCCCGGTCTGATTGTTTTTTAACCTGATCTAATGTATTCCTTTTTATCCTGACTACCTTTTCAAATTCCTCAATGGTAGCAGCAGCTGTTGATTTAATTTCTGCAACAGGCTGAGCCAGGTTGAATGTAGCCTCTTCCCTGATCCAATAATAAGAATCAAGCAGGTCCGTGCTGATCTTGACAATATCTAGATATAAATTTGAATAAGCTTCGTCGTTTTTGGAAAGGAGGCCGAGCACTTCCGAACATTCGGCCATACAACGGACGATGTCCTTGTTTCCGATTTTATACAAATAAGAATCTGGAACTATCGGAGGAATATAGGTACTGCTGAAATAAGCAGAACTCCATATCTGAATGGTATGATGTTTTGAAGGTTCATTCTGATCGTTAAAATAGATCAGCTCTCCATTGTCAAATATAGAGTAACCATGACAAAGAATAAGGTTGTCAACCTTTTGTTCTATAAGATTATATGGAAGCAGAATATATGCACCATGCTCGTCATTATAAAACACATATAAATAATCTTCCCCATTAGGAGACTGAATTCTCTTTTCAAACCTAAGTCCCTGAAGGTCGTTATCAAAAAGTTTAAACTCTCCAGTCTGGAGATAATATCCCTTCGAAAAAATAATTCCGTGGCTTTCAGGAAGCAAAACACAGGAATCCTTTATTGCGTCAATCCTCTGTGCCTTCTTAATTTTATCGTTATAGACTATATATCTGAATTGGTCCTCTTTAAAAGGTTTTATCTTCAGCAGAATGATATTTCCCAGATCTGCATAATACATCTCTGCATCATCCAGTCTCTGATCTTTATCTTCAACAGGTTCGGAGTAGATACCTTCCCCGTCTTCAGTATTGTCTTCAATCTTAACTGTTAAATCCCCCCCTATCGTTTCTATGAAGACTTTGTCAAGTACGGATACATGAGGGTGCTTACCCTTTCTGTGATAATCCCTTGATGTGCGCTCCCATTCGAATCCATATTGAGGAGGAAACTTATATTCATGTTCGCTTCTGTTTCCTTCATATTTCAACTCCTCGCCACTTATGAGCCATTTAAATGTCTTAATGTCCTTCGCGCCTTTTCCGACGCGGAAGATCATGTACATATAAGGACCAATAATTGCAAACTTTTCAAAGGAAGTACTTTTGTAATACTTATAAAGTTCTTTAAAATCCGATTCAAAAAGTTCAGTCTGGATTTTATTAAGCCCAGCATGAACAAATGAATGGTCTTTATACTGATAGATGCTGAATACATCCGTTAGAACGGTTTCTGATCTTAATCCAATATGGACGTTGTATCCGAATAAAAGATAAGTACCCAGAGAAACCATATCTCTGGGTACACAATTATTTTCCGTGGTAATCCTTGCTGTTGCTACGAGCTTTTGCTCTATAGCGCCGAATACATTCTTTCTGTCTTCGTTAAGTTTCCCCAGTCTTTCCCTTAGGTCCTTGCCTGACTTATCAAGTCTGCTTCGCAAAACTTCATAAGTACCGGAATCAAGTTGCACTGCTTTAGAATCTGAAGTATTCTCAGGTTTAACTTCTGCCATGATTACTTAATAAATCTTGACGTGTTATTCTTTTGTTTTAATCTTTATTCCAAGGTTCTCAAGCGTCTGGTTTGCAATTCCCAGATCCCTTGCCTCATTCAATACAGAAGCAAGTGTATTTTTAAGGGCATTATCAACAGTTCCTGAACTTAATTTTAATATCAGAGCAGATATAGACAGGTTCTTGATATCTTCGGTAGAAAGCTTATGCTTACCTAACAGATCCTGTATTCTTTCAAGTAAGTTTTCATTTCCATCACCTAAAAAGGATCCTTTGATATCCGTAAGAAGCTTACTATTGTCCACCATCTTATCAAGTGACTTTCCTTTTGTGATTGAACCAACGATTTTATCAAAGAACATTGTTTCGCCACCAACAATCTCTATCTTAGAAGCCTTCAATGCTTCAGAGATAACTTTAGCCTGGGCTTCGGCAATATCTTTTTGAATGTTGATTTCAGCAAGCTCGATAGATTTCTCTTTATCCAGTTTAAGTTTAAATTCTTCGTGATCTTTACCAACCCCATCCAGTTTCTTCATAGCATCGGCTTTCTGAGTGATACCCTGAGCTTCTGCTTCCATCTTCTTGTGTAAAACTGTAGCTTCCATTGTACCCTTTTTCTCATCAGCAGCAGCTTTGGCTTCAATACCTTTTGCCTCTGCGGTTGCTTTCGCTTCTATGCCTTTCGCTTCTGCAACAGATTTTTTCTCAAAAACCAGGGCCTCTGTAGTCCCTTGTTTTTCCTGGGCTTTCGCTTTAGCTTCGATCACCTGAGCTTCAGCCAACCCTTTCGTTGATTCCTCAAGTATTGTTACCTCTGCAATTGTTCTTCTGGCGTCTGCCTGACTTGCAGATGCTTTTTGTGCAGCTTCTGCTTCCAACATTAACTGCAATGCTTTGATCTCAGCAGCTGCTTTCATTGCTTCTGCCATTTTAATTTCTTTCACCTTCAACTCTTCCGCTTGAGTTGTCGCATTCGTAATTGCTACTTCCTTATTTCTGTTTGCTTCAGCAAATGCTTTTGCATCCTTTATCTTTTCCTCTTCAGTAACAACCGTTTTTTCAACCATTACGCGCTCTCTGATCACATCCTGAATGTTTTTCTTTTCTTCCTCAAGAGCTTTATCCTTTTCGATTATTGCCAGAGCAACAACTCTTTCTTTTTCGTTTGCTTCAAGTAATTTATCTTTCTCCACACGTTGTGTTTCCACTGCATCGGTTCTCTCTTTGCTCTTAGAAGCCACAATAATTTGCCTCTGTTTATTTTCCTCTGCAACCTGAATACCTTCTTCTGATTTTATTCTTGCCAGTTCAGATTTTAGTTTCTCTTCTGACATTACCTTTTCAGCTTCAGCTTTTTCTCTTGCACGAATGATAGCAATTTCTCTTTGCTGCCTTTCTTCTGTTTCAGCAAGCTGACGGTTAAGCTCTAAAATAGCTTCCTTGGCTTCTACATCCTGCTTACGAAGTACCTTCTCTTCATTTCTTTTGATTTCATTTGCAAGAATTTTTTGCTGAGCAGTGATCTCGGTAATTTTCTTGATACCTTGTGAGTCAAGGATATTATCGGTCTTCATAAACTCAAGCGGTGTCTGCTCAAGATAATCTATTGCACAATCATCAAGATGATAACCGTTAAGATCAGTTCCGATGATATCTAGTATTTCTTTTTTGAATTTATCTCTATCGGAATAAAGCGAAACAAAATCAAATCTTCTGCCTACTGTTTTTAGTGCCTCTGAAAATTTTGAATCAAAAATAGAAACAAGGGTTTCCTTGTGGGAAGCACGCTCGCAACCAATTGTCTGAGCAACCTTTACAACATCTTCTACACCTTTATTAACTCTTACAAAAAAAGCCACTTCTATGTCTGCACGAATGTTATCCTGACAAATAAGTCCGTCTTTTCCAATTCTTTTAATATGAAGCGTTTTCAAAGAAATATCCATAATCTCCATTTTATGAAGAACCGGAATCACGAACATAGCGGTAAATGTAACCTTTGTTCCTCCTGCGCCTGTTCGTACTATGGCCTTTCCTTGCGGTACTTTCTTATACCATTTTACTAACAGAACAAGGATCATCACGACGAAAAAAATTCCTATCAGAATTGTCGTCATTAATACATTCTCTAACATTGGATTTAAGATTTATAAGAGTTGTTAATATGTGTTTAGTATTAGTTTATCTTTCGGAATCGTATGGCTCAGCGATATAGTAATCACCACCTTTGATATATTCAATTAAAAGTGCTGAGCTCCCCTTTAACATCTGTTTACCAGGATAGGTCCTGATATTAACCCTGATAGGATCTCCATTTCTATTGATCTCACCCTGACCATTTCTTTCCGAAGTAGCTTCCACAAAAACCATACAGATAGCACCGGTATAATCACTAACGGTTTCTGCCTCTTCTGTATTTAACTTCAGCAAACTATATATTTTCGCGAGCGGAATCGAGATGATGCGCGTTACAATAAAAGACCCGATGATTGCAGGAAGATATATAATCAAGGCAAAAAATAAGGAAGAATTTCCCAGATAATAATTTGTCAATATTGTAATCATCCAGAAAAAGAGTACAAAAAAACTGATCACAATGGCAATTGGAAGATCTCCGAAATCAAAGGTTTTTCCTAATATTGAATCAGAATCAGTTTCAACTTCAACATGTCCCTTATCCAGTTCTGCATCCCCACTCAACATTTCCAGATCAAATATCCCAATCAGGTTTATAACCCAGTAAAACAATACCAGAAGAAGTAAAATTGTAACTGGTAAATTTGAATTTTTAAAAGATTCAGTTAATAACTCATTCATTGATTCAGAATTGTATTTTGATTACGATTATATGACAAAAAGGTTAATATATAAATGGTTAAAAGTTATTCTTACCTCAACTAAAAATGATAATCAAATATATACAAAAAGAACTATAAAATTTAAATTTTTTCAAGAAAAAATAAACGGTTCATTTTTCCTAACTTAAACTTCTTTAACAACGTCGATTCCAACTTTATAACTTACTTCCAAACGAAAAAATTGCTATTTATTGGAAATTGCTATACATATTAACTACTTTGTCACTTCATATTTTGAATGATATTGATTTTTAATCAGAAAACTTTTAATTCTAATTTGTTTGAAACTGATAAAGCAAATAAAATTATACTTTCAGGAAGGAACCTCGGACAAAGTATATGAAATTGACCTTTGCGAATCCGGAGGAGGATTTCTGGTTAATTTCAGATATGGAAGAAGAGGCGCAACCCTGAAAGAAGGTACCAAAACTATTTTTCCTGTTGACCTGCAGGAAGCAAATAAAGTTTTTGATGCGCTGGAAAAGGAAAAAAGAAGCAAGGGATATTCCACAGAAGGTGAGCCAATGGGGATTGTCAGTAAGCCTGTTCAAGGCGCAAAAGACAATGACCGCAGAAAGAAAGCCATTCTTAAAATTTTAAAGAATGCAGTAGATGGTGATCAACCCGAAAACTGGCCTTTGTCAAGAGTATTCTGGAGAGCAGGCGAACTCAATATACATGAAGCAATTCCCTTAATTCAAAAATTGACAGACCTTTCTGACAACATTTCCGTTTATTCTGCAATATGGACAATCGGAAAATGCGGTAATTCAAACTCAGCCTCTTTTCTTAAGTCATTGCAACAGAATCATGACTATCCTCAACATGTAAATGATATCATATCAGAAGCTTTATTCAGGATATCAGATCCTGCAGAGAGAAAAACAGCCGGAGAGTATCTTCTTGCAACACTTCCAGAACATATAAAGAAATTATTGCTGGTAGGAAATTATTCAGGGCTTCATATTCAATTAAAGGAATTACTCTTTAAAACCCAATCAACATCCAACGAGTATCTGTCTTCCCTTTATCGTTTATCTCATGATAATAGAGAATTAAAGAGAATATTATCACGTATAATCAATAATGTTCCTCTTACCTACAATTATTTCAAACATATCAGACATATCTTTAAAATGGCTGAGATGTGGGAAGATTATGAAACTTTTGGGATCATAACAAAAAATATTGATAAACATTCTCCAGGTCCATACAGTGATAAAGGAGCTTTTAGCAGTAAAACCAAAAGGTATCTTTCTGCAAGAGTAGTCAGATCACTTAAGAGGCTTGGTGAAGTTAAATCTTCATCGTATAAGGAAATGGCTTGTGGAGTATTATTGGCTTTTGATGATAGCAAAGACAGCAAACCTTCCTATCATCGCTCCACCTATACTTATGTATATAACAAGCAAACCAAAAGGCACGATGTAATTGAGACAAAAACATATTTCGAAGCTAATGCTATATACAAAGCATATAATTTCATACTCTTTCAAAACAGTCCAAGATACTCTTTGGGCCCAAGCGGATGGCAATGTATAGAGCCTTATATTCCAGGTAATGAAGCGCCATTACAAAGAGAAGAGGCCTTTCCCGAACTCTGGGACACCGCGGCAAATGAAGTTATAAAGCTCTTATCGTGCTCAAGATCTTTACAGGTACATGAGTTTGCATTAAAGGTATTTAAAGCAAACCCCGAATTCGCTAATCAGCTTACAACAGAAAATATTGTAGATATTCTGAATGCTGCTTTTGAGATAACAAGAAAGGTTGGATTGGAAGAAGCTATGAAAGCTTATAATTCCGCTAATCCTGACACACAACTTCTAATCGGGATGCTTCAAAGTCCTCTTGAAGAAGCCAGCATTCAGGCTTTGCAATGGATTGAAGAGCAGAAACAAGTATTCATAAGTAATTCAGAATTCGTTACTGAATTGATTTTCCTTAGGAATTCTTTCATACAAACCAAAGTAAGGTCACTACTAATCTCAGCAAACATTCCTGATCAACAAGCTGAAATAGTCATTGGGAAAATACTTGCTACCATTATCCAGACTGAAGTTCGATCGGAAGAAGATAAGCTCTTTATTTCACATACAGGTCAAACAATGCTGGATATATTCGGAAACCAGCTTGATTTTATAGGAACAGATATCATCAAAGATCTGCTTCAACATTTTTCACCGGAAGTACATGCCATTGCAGGTTCTATACTGGTACACAAAAAACTAAATCCTGAACTTATTCCTAGTGAACTCCTTCAAGCTCTTTTAAAATCAGAAAATGAAAAAGCGAGAACTGCAGGTATCGAGCTGTTAGGAAGATTTCCTGAAACTTCTCTGATAGAAAAAAAAGAACTCCTTATCAGCTTTTGTTTATCACCACTTCCGGATGTACGAAATGCAGTAAAACCAATCATTGCAAATCTCACGAAGGCATACCCTGCATTCGGGAATGAGCTTATCGACTTGTTTGTTCCCGCATTTCTGATGAAGGAAACTTATGAAGGGGTACATCATGATTTACTTAACCTCTTAATAACGGAGCTTTCTGGCAGCTTGTCATACATCAATAAAAATCAGGGACTTTTACTCCTTCATTCAAAATTTAAATCTGCACAGTTACTTGGTGCTGCTTTACTAAAAATGACAATCAGAGAAGAGGAATTATCAATCTCTGAAATTGTGAAGATTTCGGGTAATCCAAATGAAGAGATAAGAAAGTATGCGTGGAACTACTACAATAACAACCATCTCAGGATAAAGGAAAATAAAGAAGAAGCATTAAGGATTGTAGATTCTGACTGGGAAGACACAAGAAACTTTGCTTTTGATTATTTCAGAAATACATTCAAACAAGAAGACTGGTCTGCTGAAAACCTTATTGCTCTTTGCGACAGCACAAGAGAAACTGTTCAAAACTTTGGAAAGGAAATGATTACCAAATCCTTTAAGATCGAAGACGGAGAAGAATATTTATTAAAATTAAGTCAGCACCCGGATACAAGATTGCAGCTATTTACTTCATCATATCTTGAAACATACGCCGGAGACAAACCAGATGTAATTGAAAAACTGAAGCTATATTTTGTCACCTTACTTTCTCAGGTAAATAAAGGGAAAGTAGCAAAATTGCGCGCACTGGATTTTCTGAAAAAAGAAGCTATGAAAAATGAAACCGTTGCACAAACTGCATCAGAAATTCTGAATAGAGCTTCAGGGTCTATGGCTATTTCAGAAAAAGCCGGATGTATTGACATACTCAGAGATATCCGGAAAAAATATCCTTCATTGCATAACTTTGTTAAAGTAGTTGATTATTCTGAATATGTAAAGAAATAAGGGATGGAATTCAATTATAAATTTAAAGGAGATACCACGGTTAAAAATACATCAGGCTCTACAAGCATGAATTTCGCACCTGATATATACCGAGAACCAACCTACTTCTCCGGGTATCTTAACAAACATATTCCGTTCAGAGAAGCCATATCTGCACTTCATGACATAGTAGTTTCTGATTTCCGTTTTAAACCTAAAGATAAAACAGACTATAAGACATGGGCAAAAGAGCAGGAAGATATCTGGCTTGCACAATATTTAGGAGGAGCAGAAGACGTAGAGCAAAAACTTAAAGGCATAAGGGTAGAGCTAGAAAAAGTAAGAAGGGAAAAATACAATGTAATGGAGCCCTTCTACAAAGCTCAAAACAAATATTTCCAGTACCTCTACCGGACCAGCCCGGAATTGATGAGGGTTTATGATCCCGTCATAACAGTTCATCCTGATGAATTATTTTTTGAATGTTTCAGTCAGGACGAATCTTCTTACGGCAAGCTTGGATGTAACTACAATGTATTTAAAAATTTAAGTGAGTTTAAGTGCGGTACAACCAATATTGATTATTCTTCCAGTCTGTATAATGAATTTCAGAAGATAAGAGAATATAAAGATACACATTTCAACATAGATCCTTCCGGATTTGAAGTTCAGACTACTGCAGAAGAAAGCTATAAAGAAGTGAAGATTGATGTACCGGCAAGCTGGGTAAGAGGATTTCTTCAGGTGAGCTCTGCAATGTCTATTCCGGCAACATCTTTCGAATTGCATCCAATGGATGTTTACAACATCTGCTTTATACTCAAAAGACATAAAGAAAAAGAAGGACCAAGATACATCCGATATATTCTGAAGCCTGGGGAACCTGTAAGAATGATTTTTGAACCCTGGAACTACGAGATCAAATGCCTCAGATCTATTTACACTGGTAATGAACCCAAAGAAATAAAAGTATGGGGAAGAAGAAGATTATTACTCTTAGAAAGATTAATACCTGTAACAAATTCTATTAAAGTAGTTCTTTTAGGTTCAGGGCTTCCCTCCTTTTACATAGCAGATTTAGGTGAAATGAATTTCACACTTGGCTTGTCCGGCTGGACTGCCAATGACTGGTCACGCATGGGCAACTTTGATCTTCTTGCTCCGAGAGCAGAAGCTGATGCCATGACCATGCAAAAGGTTTTTATCGGACTAAAAGAAAAGTGGGTTGAAAAGCCGGAAGTACTGGCTTCAAGACTACAACTGGACAAATCGCTTGTCCTTGGAGCTTTGTCCGCGTTTACCCAACAGGGAAAGGCTATTTATGATCTCAACAATAATTGTTATCGGATAAGAGAGATTTCAAGAGAAACATTACCCCTTGAAGCATTAAGATTTTCTAATGCAAGAGAAGAAAAAGCCAATAGGTTCTTTGACAACCGGAGCATCCAATTCAAAGCAGATGTATCCGAAGGAAAGCAAAAGTTGACAGGAACCGTTAAAGAGGATAACAAAACGTATAACCCAGAACTTGTGATTGATAGTGATGAAAGAATTGTAAGCGGGAAGTGTAGTTGTAATTTCTTTCATCAAAATAAGTTGATGCAGGGACCATGTGAGCATATGCTTGCATTGAGAATTGCATTCAGAAAGAAACAAAATTTGTATTAAAGTTTGTAACAGATAAATTTAAAATTTAGCTTTGTAATGGTAGTGGCAGGGTATTAAAATCTTGCAACCCGGGCTGTGTATCACAGTCCTTGTACACAGCTTACTAACGCGCCACCGGCTCGTTCTTAACTGTGCGATCCTGCCACTATATGCTCATTTCCGGTAAGAATTCCAGGAATTGAAATAAGCATATAGTGACGTCTCGCTGGAGTTGACCAATCCGGTCCTCAGAATGACGAAGAATGTCCTGTACACTACCATTTTTTATACTTCTATGGTCAACACAGAAAACTCTCAGCCAACCAGACAGCAGTTGTACGAGCGCATCAAAGCAAGCGGCAGAAATGCTGTCATACTTGAAGAGATGAAGCGTCTGGGCTTCTGGAAAAGTGATGAAGGAGTTTCGGAAATTCCGGAAATGCTGATCCACAAAGAGGCTGACCTTATCAAAGAACTGAATAAATTACTTCAGCAGCAGCGGATTTATCAAAACAGAGAAGAAGCGCTTAAACAGGTAAGGAAAGCGAGGCTTGAGCAATCCAGAAAAAAAAGAGAAGAAAACAAAATTCTCAGAAAGCAAAAAAGGGAAGCCAAAGCTGCACGATGGAAAGAACTTAAAGATAAAAATATCATTTATCTTGGAGAGAAAGTTTCTAAAGGTCTGAATAATCAAGTAAGCGATAGCAACAAGCTTTTAAAATACCAGTTGCCTGTATTTCAAACAGCAGAAGAGTTATCCGCTGCCATGAAGATAACGATCGGTGAACTAAAGTTTCTTTCTTATAATAGAACAATCAGTAAAATCAATCATTACAGAAGGTTTTACATACCTAAAAAAACAGGAGGCAAACGTCTTATCTCCACTCCTATGCCAAGGCTTAAAAAAGCTCAGCACTGGATACTTGAAAACATACTTAATAAAATAGATGCAACAGAATCTGCACATGGTTTTATAAAGAAAAGATCTATCGTCAGCAATGCTTTACCACATGTAAAAGCAGAGGTAGTTGTGAATATAGATCTTAAAGATTTCTTCCCTTCTATCAACTATCGAAGGGTAAAAGGTTTGTTTATTGCATTGGGTTATTCAGAACAGATTTCAACAATATTTGCATTGATCTGTACTGAACCCGATTGTGATCAGGTGGAACTGGACGGAGAAACATACTATGCCGCAGGAAGTGAAAGATTCCTCCCGCAAGGCGCTCCAACAAGCCCTGCGATCACTAATCTTATTTGTCGTAAACTTGATAAGAGATTAAAAGGTATTGCTTATAAACTTCATTTCAATTACACAAGATATGCAGACGATCTTACTTTCTCTGCTTCAGGAATAGCAACATCTAATACTTCAACTCTTTTAGGTTTTGTTAAAAAAATAATCAAAGATGAAAAGCTTTATATTAATCCTGATAAGCTTCGTGTGCTGCGGAAAGGAGCGAGAAAGGAAGTAACAGGAATTATAGTAAATGATAAACCAAGTTTATGCAGAAAGGAATTGGATAAATTCAGAGCCCTGTTGCATCAAATAGAAAAAGAAGGAACAATAAAAGGAAAACACTGGAACAACAGCACCAACCTTCTTGCTTCAATAAAAGGATATGCCAACTTTGTAAAGATGGTTAATCCGGAGAAAGGAAAACCATTGGAAGAAAGGGTAAAAAAAATACTTGAAACGCATCGTTACAAACATGTAATAAAACATAAACCAAAGGTCCCGGAAGCTCCTGATAGCAAAATCAATCCGGAAGCAATAAAGAAGAAACCCTGGTGGAAATTCTGGTAATCTTGAAGTCATGTAGACATAAAAAAAGGATCATTACTATCATGATCCTTTTTTTTCTAATAGGAGTCCTTGACCAACAAAATCTTTTTAATCAACCTCCTGAAACTTCTCATCTCCACACATTCTAACGATTTTCGGTAAGAACACTCCTACAACTTCAACAAGATCTTTCTGAGCTTCCATAACAGTCCTGATGTCTTTATAAGCCATCGGTGCTTCGTCCAACCCAGAGCCAATCAATTCAACGCCTGCCTTTTGTAATTGCTGCTTTACCGTCTCCGGCTTAAGAGTATTCTTAGCCTGCGTTCTGGACATTGCACGTCCCGCACCATGGGAAGCAGAGTTAACAGATGCTTCATCACCTTTACCTCTTACCACATAACCCGGAGCAGTCATAGAACCTGGAATAATACCCAATACACCTTTGCCAGCAGGGGTTGCTCCCTTTCTATGAACGATTACATCATTGCCTTTCTCATCCTTTTCTTTCCATGCAAAATTATGATGGTTCTCAATCATAGCAACAGGATTGGTTCTTAAGCCAATAGCCATTCTTTCATGGATCTGATGATGACAGGCTGATGCATAATCTCCTGCAAGATTCATGGCAAGCCAGTACTCTTGCCCTGCTTCAGTATCAAGATCAAGCCAGGCAAGGTGTTTAGCTTCCTGAGGCAACTTGCAAGTTTCCATTGCCAGTTTTGTATAATAATTTGCAATCGTTGCTCCCATTCCTCTTGAGCCTGAGTGCGACAAGAGTGATAAATACTTTCCAGGAGCGATATTCCATTCATTATTAGAATCTACCACCTCAACTATACCAAATTCCACAAAGTGGTTTCCACCACCTGATGATCCAAGTTGAGCATATGCCCTTTCTTTGAGACCTCTCAGAATTTCAATTTCAGAGAAAAGGGGATTTGAAATAATTTCATGATCTTTGGGCTTCTTAAAAGTAGCTCTGCCGAACATAGTATTATTAACAAGCATCTTCATCAGATCTCCTTTTCCTGTTTCTACATAACCTGCGGGTATATCAAAAATGGACATACACATACGACATCCGATATCCACACCTACACCATAAGGTATTACTGTATTTCTTGTAGCAAGGACTCCACCTATTGGTAGTCCATACCCCTGATGTGCATCAGGCATTAAAGCACCTGCAATGGAAACAGGAAGTCTCATGGCTGTGTCCATCTGTTTGATAGCTCCCGCTTCAATTCCTTCTTTTCCATAGATTTTATATAAACGAGGAGAAGGTAAAAGTTCGATTATCTCATCCTTTTTATTCGGTTTCAGCAATTCTTCAGCAATAAAAGACGTTTTTAAATCATTAAGAAAATCTGATGGAGAAGCCAAAACATTTTTCATTATGTCAAGCACTTCGTCCGGCTCCATTAAGGAGTACTCTTTTTGAATAACCTCCAGAGCTATACCAATTACCTTACCTTCCGGATATCCAATTTCAATTAACTGATTTCCGTTTATTTTCCCTTTATTCTGCATTATTAAATTCCCTCATCTCTTTAATTATTAAAAAAATCTGATCATCTATTTAATAACCAATTATTTAAAACAGAAATTCTTTTAGTATAATTTCTCTTACGAGAGCCCCTCCGCCATTTTGCGGAGAGGGTTTCAAGATTTAAATATCAGTTATTTAAATTATTGAATCAAAATTGAAAAGTCACTACGCATTATTTTTGCGCAGGTGTAAAATATTTTTTTTAAATTTAACATAAGGAGGGAGCTGGAAGGAGTTGATAAACTATGAACAGACAGTACATCTCCTTAAAACTTATAACTTACTACTTACAACTTATATAATGCCAGTAAACCGAAACGCACTGATACGCTATAAGACCATTGACAACTGCTTACAGAATAGGTACAGAAAATGGACACTGGATGACCTGATCGAAGCTTGTTCTGAAGCACTTTATGAATACGAGGGAATTGACAAGGGAATTAGCAAAAGGTCCATCCAAATGGATATTCAGATGATGAGGAGCGATAAACTGGGCTATAATGCTCCTATTATCGTTTTGGATAAAAAATATTATACCTATGAAGACCCAGATTATTCCATCACCAATATCCCATTAACCGGACAGGATTTGAATAAGCTCACTGAAGTGGTAGAATTGTTAAAGCAATTCAGTGGTTTTAGTCATTTTCAGGAACTGAGCGGTATGGTACAGCGACTGGAAGATAAAATACATTCTTCCAAAACCAATAAAAGTTCAGTCATTGATTTTGAAAAAAATGAAAACCTCAAAGGTCTTCAGTATCTGGATAGTTTGTATCAGGCCATTATCAATGAAACACCTTTGAATATTGTATACAAGTCTTTCAAATCAAGAACAGCAAACACCTTGTCCTTTCATCCCTATTTATTAAAAGAATACCGTAACAGATGGTTTGTACTTGGCATCACCAAAAGAGGACAGCCTATGTTAAATCTGGCTCTGGACCGAATCGAAGGATTATCTCCTTCTAATGTATCTTATATAAAATATAAACAGGATGATATCAAGGACTATTTCAAAGACGTAATCGGTGTTTCTGTAAATCCTAATGGTGAGCCCGAAAATGTAATGCTTTTTGTAGATCGGACAAATGCTCCTTATGTAATTACCAAACCCCTTCATCATTCACAGCAAGTCATTGAGACCACTGACAATGGTATAGTAATCTCGTTAAAAGTCCAGCTTAACTTCGAACTGGAAAAAGAAATACTTGGATTTGGAGATGCAGTCAGAGTGATCAAGCCTGAGACTCTGAAAAGAAGAATCAGAGAAAGACTGGCTCATGCGTTGGACTTGTATGATGCGGACCTTACTTCCTCGGGCATAAAAACGGCCTTGCAGAAAGCAGAAGGAAGAGGCTCCGCTATCTTGCAAAATGTATATACTAAAAAAGAAGTCAACAAAATTAAAACTATTATTCAGGAGTATTTTAACAAAACACTTCCAAAAGGAGATAAACAGGTATATGCTATCAGACAATTATTAATTGAAATTCCAGAGCTTAAATCTTTTCTCTTTAATAAAAACTTAAAGAAAATACTTGCCAGCAAAGGAGACAATCTGTTTTTAACCAAAGCCATTTATTTTGATAAACCTCCTGAATCCAACTGGTATGTTACCTGGCATCAGGATATCACGATTAATGTCAATAAAAAAACAGAAACTGTAGGTTATACAGGATGGACTCAAAAAGGCAGTGTAATCAGCGTTTGTCCACCCGAAGACATTCTCAAAAACACTCTGACCATCAGAATCCATCTGGATGACACGGATGAAAGAAATGGTGGATTAAAAATAATCCCTGGATCTCATCAAAAGAAACTCAATAATGATCAGATAGCAACCATCACTCAGAACAGTATGGCACTACCTTGCGAAGTTAAAGCTGGTGGAATACATTTTATGAAACCGCTTTTATTACATGCTTCTTCGAAAGTGACAAATCAGAAACACCGGAGAGTACTTCATCTTGAGTTTAATTCTTTAGAATTACCGGGAGATATGGAATGGGGGGAGAAAGTTGTAAGTAATAAGTTTAAAGTTTAAAGTAGGTAGAGACGCCATGCTGGCGTCTCTCTATCCATCACCAGCATGATTTTATTGGTTTTTGAAACATTTCTTTAAATGCAAAAATTGGCAAAATTATTTTAACAACTATTTTGAACTAATTAACTCAACCTTTTTAAGATCCACTACGCTTACCTTTTTTATTAAAACATAATTAAATAAAAACTATTCAAGTATGAGATCATTTTTCCTGCTTTTCCTTTTATTTTTTTCATTTAAAATACAGGGACAAAAAATTATTGATAACTCTGAAATCAAAGAAGTCAGTGTGTTTTCACAAGGAGCTGAAATCAGCAGAACCTTTAGTATTCAGCTAAATCCGGGGAAAACAGAAATGATCATAACCGGCCTTTCTTCAAATATTGATCCTGCCAGTCTTCATATTTCATCGACACCTATGGTAAAGATTGTTTCCGTTTCAAGCAGAACAGACTTCTCAAACGAATGGAAGCAAACAGAAGAGCTTGGTAAATTGAATGACAGCATTGAAAAAATTAATACAAAGATTGAATATAAAATACTTCAACACGATGCATTGGAAGAAGAAAGGAAATCTCTTCTTGCCAACTCCAAACGTATTGGAAATGCCCAGGGCCTTTCTGTTACCGAACTAGACAATGCTTTGACCTATACAAGAAAAAAGCTGGATGAGATCAATAATCTCTTATTGCAAAGAGAAGACGAGAAACAGCAATTAAATAAAAAACTTCAAAAACTTATAAAACGTCAGAAACAGATATTAAGTGCAGACTCCGCAGCTTCGGCACATATATACCTATTGGCTGAAAGTTCTATACAGCAGAAAGTTACCTTCACACTTAACTACTATGTAAAATCCTGTGGATGGTCTCCCATATTTTCTGTTTTCTATAAAAACATACAGGAGCCTTTAAAACTTGAATACAAAGCCAATATTCTTAATAACTCAGGAGAAAACTGGAACAGTAGTAAAATTTCCCTTCACGCGGGAAATCCTTCCAGATCCCTTACGGCTCCAATATTAGAAACATGGGTATTATCTTATCATCAGAAAAAAAGGACTGGTAAAAACTATGGATATTATGAATCTGGAAATGAAGGTTCTCTGTCTAAAAAGCAAATCAAAAAAGGAGCTACAGAAGAACAGGAAATAGAGTTGGAAGAAGGTGAAATGATCTTTAATATCGAAGGAGAACATACCATTCCTTCTTCAACAAGAGAATACCTCGCTGATATAAAACAAACCATATTGGAAGCCTCCTATTTATTTCAGTCTGTACCAAAGATTGATGCTAAAGCTTATCTAATAGCCAGAATTAAAGACTGGGAAGGATTAAAGCTGATAGAAGGTGAGGTAAACGTTTATCAGAATGGGACTTATACCGGCAAGACTTACCTAGATCCATTGGCTGCCGGTGATTCTCTTGAACTTTCACTTGGCCCCGATCCTGCAATACAAATATCAAGAGTAAAGAAAAAAGATTTCAGTACACGAAAGCTTATAGGATTACAATTAGTGGAAAGTTTCAGTTATGAAATTGATGTGAGAAATCTTAATTCAAAACCCGTTCAGATTGAAATCTTTGATCAGATTCCAATAGCCCAACAGGAAGAAATACAGATATCATTGGAAGAAAAGGATGGGGCTTCTTATATCAAAGAAAATGGTAAACTTACCTGGAAGCTTGATATTCCTGCTTCCATGACTTCTAAAATCAAATTGGGCTACTCTGTTAAATTCCCAAGGGATAAAGTTGTCATTATTAAAAGAACCGGAAGAGTAGTTTGTCCGAGGTTTCATTAGTAGAGAATGAAATAAGAGGCTGTCTAAATAATGGACAGATTAGCTTAAACTCTAAAAGACCTCACCCAAAATCCCTCTCCTGAAGTAAAGGGTTAATGCGTATGTTATTAGTTATATCACTTTTAATTCAACATTTTCTCGGCGATTGTTCCTTCTCCTTTAAGAGAAGGGTTAGGGATGAGGTTTATTGGCTATGATACAGGAACTAAATAATTAATCCTATAAATAAAACAATGACTTTTTTTCAGAAAATTGATTTTGGAAGACAACCTTGTCTTATCTATTTTTTCTTCAACTTTTTTTGTATCCAGTCCTTCAATTTTGTTCCAAATCCCCCACTAGCTTCCTCATCATCTTCTCCAACCAGATATCCGTATGGCTTAAGTACAGGAATATTATCACAGATAATTTTCATGATACCCAGCAATGGAAGAAACAAGACCATCCCGTCAATTCCCCATATTGCCCCTCCTATAAAAATAACTATAATAGAGGCCAAAGCATTTATTCTTATATATCCAGCAACGATTTTTGGTGTCACAAAATTATTATCAATAAACTGTACCACCAGAACCACTCCGATAACTCCCAAAGGATAAATAAATGAATCCTCATATATTAATGCAACAACAAAAGGCAATGCGGCACCTATAAGTGCACCCAGGTAAGGTATAAGATTTAGAACACCACCAAGAAAACCGAAAAATATAGCTTGTTTCAATCCCAAAAGAAGAAATCCTGCTGAAGAAATCACACCATATATGATCATTTCAATTAATAATCCAGACAAGTAATGAATTGAAAGTTTTTTGATTTTATTAATGATGAGATTTACCTGCGCATGTAATTCAGGCTTAAACAGCATCAGAATAAAGTTTTTTATTCTATCTCTGAGTAATAAAAAGAAAAATATATAGATCAGAACAAGAAGAAAATTGCCAAATCCGGTGCTAAGACTCATCAATATTTCTTTAAAAGTATCTCCTGCACCGGAAAGAAATTTCTGAATACCTTCTTTCAGCATCGAATTCTGCTTACTCACAGATATTCTTGTTTCCTGTTCAATAAATTTATTAATCTCAGAATATTTCTCAAGCGCTCTTTTTTTGATAAATGGAAAATCATCACTTAGTTCTATAAGCTGAGAGGTAAACAGGTATATTACACTACTAACGACCAGTAAAATAAGCAAAAGACATATTACTATTGAAATTCCCCGGCTTACCTTTTTTTCTTCGAGTTTATTACAAATTGGCAAAACCAGCATAGCTAGAATACCGGCAAATAGTATGGGTGAAATGATGCCCTGGACATAATAAAGGCCTGAAAAGAAAAAATAGGTGGAAATGACTAATATCGAAAATCGAAAATAAGCGTTATCTGTAAATTTTCTTTCGTTTAAATGTGTCATTTGCTCTTAACTCTTCTAAGCCATTCGCTGTTTTATGATGTTAAATAATTAACTGTTAATTATTTAACAGTTGCTTTAACAAAAGTAAAAAACACTAATATTCAACAAGTTAAACTTACATAAATATCATTCTGAGAAACATACCACCAAAATAGCCAAAATAATGTACCTTTACTCTATAGATTTAATATAGAATTACTACTTTTGTAACGTGACATTAAACCATAAAAAAAACTATGCAGACAACAGTAGAATATCTAAACGTATATAAGGATGAAGGTTTTGCTATTGAAGCTTTCAAAAAGTTTCGTCTGAAAAAAGGAGTAGTTTGCAAAAAATGTGGTTCTACACATCATTATTGGCTTAAATCCAAACAACAATTCCAGTGCAAGGACTGCAAATTCAGGACAACCATCAGAAGCGGGACTGTTCTGGAAGGCAGCAAACTTCCTATTTCATATTTCTTTATTACACTTCACTTATTATTAAAAAAAGGAAATACTCTCACTGTAGATGAGCTTCAGGTAAATACCAATCATAAATATTACGAGCCTTTGTGGGATTTTCTGAGGAAAGTAAAGGAGTATATAAGAAAAAATGAGCAGGATCCTATTCTGATTACTTACCTTGAAGTACTAAATGAATCCTCTATCCCTAAAGCTTCATGAAAAAATTATACAACACTTTTTCATAAAACAACTTTATCTATGGAAAGAATGCCGGACAATATTCTAATAACTCCTGGCAACCATTTCAAAGATTTTGACCAAACATGAAAATAGCATTAATAGGAGCCACCGGCCATATCGGTAGTAGAATACTTAAAGAATCTTTAAGCAGAGGACATGAAGTTACAGCAATTGTCAGAGATCCTTCAAAGCTAGCGTATACAGGAACAAGGTTAAAAATAGTTCAGGGAGACATTTTTGATCCTGACCATATTTCTGAGATAGTTAGAAATTCAGAAGTTGTCATAAGCGCTTTTGGTCCTGGTTTGAAAGAAACAGATAACCTTATAAAAGCAACCCAGGCACTTATTACTGCTATAAAAAGCTCTGGGAAAATAAGGCTTATTGCAGTCGGAGGAGCAGGATCTCTTGAGGTAGGAGAAGGAAGGTTACTCGTTGACTCTCCCGAATTTCCTCAGGAATGGAAACCAATAGCTAAAGCACATAAAGAAGCTTTGTCTCTTTATGAAAAGGAATTTGGTTTGGATTGGACGAACATAAGTCCCTCTGCTTTGATAGAACCAGGAGACAGAACAGGTATCTTTAGAATCAGTGGCAACAAATTACTGATTGACTCAGAAGGAACCAGCAAGATATCAATGGAAGACTTTGCCGTAGCAATTTTAAATGAGGTAGAAAATCCCAAATTCAGAAAAACCAGATTTACTGTGGGCTATTAATTCACAAAGATTATTCTTTTATCAGGAGGATCTTTTCTTCAATACCATTACTTCGAACAATCAAGATATATGCACCTGAAGGTAGATGCTCCTGAAAAAGCACTACCTCTCCCCTTTCTTTTGTATCTGCCCTGTTTTGAAGCACTACACGGCCGGTCATATCAACTATAGATACTAAAATTCCTTTCTCATATCTATTTAACTCAATGGTCACGGACCTGGTGAATGGATTAGGATACACGCTCTGGACAAGCTTCAATTCTCCATCCAACGCTACTGCTACTGTTCGTATGCCGAGGAAATTTACTGTTCCATTTTCATCTGTCTGGCTTAACTTATAGTAATACTTGCCCTCTTTCCCTTTTAAATCATCACTATAAAAATATTCAGAAACAATTGAGGAATTAGTACCAGGCACTCTCCCAATCTCAGAAAAATGAGCTCCGTCTTCAGATTTTTCAATAGTAAAAAATCTGTTTTTGCTTTCTGACACTGTGTTCCATTTTAACAAAGCGCAGCAACCCTTCCGAACCGCCGTATAGCTTAACAAGTGAACAGGTGTTGTTTTGTAACAAACTCCATCACCTTCGGGATTACTGATTGGGAGTACCAGATTTAACAATGTCGCCCCATTGGCACCTTGCACCGCTCCATGGGAACATGCACATAATCTTGAATTACCGGGTAATCCTCCAGCTACTGTAATGGGCAAAACAGGTGATGCAGATCCTTTTAGCCATACAACACCCCCTCCACCGCCCCCACCGGGACCGAAATTTCTGGTTGGACTATTCTGGTTGTTGGTATTTCCTCCCCTTCCACCTGAAACATCTATACTAGGGGGTGTTGAAATAAAACTTGAAGACACAGAGGCATCCAGCAGCACAGCTCCTCCTGCACCACCACCACCATTCCCATCTCCATGATCCGGTAGATTTTCAGCAACTGAATTTCCATTGGCTAAAATAGAATGACCATTGCCTTCAATTCGAACTGCTTTAATAATAACTATTCCCCCTCCATTACCACCAGGATTGCACAGACCATTATCCTGATGTCCTCCCCCGCCTCCGCCTCCAAGAAAGATTTTATTCTGAGTTTCTATAGTTGTAGTAAATCCCAAACCTCCAACTCCCGGATTGCTTGAAGCAAAATTTCCACATCCTGAAGAAGTATTTCCTCCATTACCGCCATTACCATAATTGCCCCCGCCGGCTCCTCCGGAATTTAAATCCAGACCAGCTCCTCCTCCATTCAATTGTTTTCCCCTTCCTGTTTCCATTCCAGATGAAAATTCAGCAACACCTTCACCTTTTTTTCCGGATCTTCCTGCATTAGTTTGACTATTATAAGGACCATCCTGAAGATAAGCGCAATCACCTCCGTTTAAACTGCATTCTCCACCCCTAAAACCCATTCCGGAAACATCAATATCAGCATTCATTGTCACATCACCTGTAGATTCAAAAATCAGAACACCTCCAGTATCTCCATTCCATGGAGCACTGGTAAGCACTCCATCTATTGATACATCAGTATAAACAGGAATATTCACTATCTGGACTTTATTTGTAGGATCATAAGTTCTTATCAATTCATATTTTAAATATAGAATTGCACCATTAATCGCTGCTACTTCGTTAATTTCATAATTGCCGGCACTTCCAAAACCTGCACCAGTAAGATTTCCATAAGAAGAAGTGTTAGACTCGTTGATCTCACCTCCCTTCATCTGAATAATCAGCACCTTGTCTCCAACAGAAAAACCTGAAACAGGAGCAATTGAAACAGAATTGCAGGTTTCATCTATTACTGTTACTTTGGCATAAGTATTTATTACTCCTGAAATCTGGGGAAAAGCAGGTAGACTGCAGATCAGCAGCAATAGCAATATAAATCTTGAAAATGAGGCCATTATATTATCTTGGCAGAAATTTAACGATTAATACACGTAAAGCCCTAAATTGTAATCGCATTGTATTTGAATTTTAGCAAATTTGTACGATTCAATGATTACCTTTTGGTCTCATCCGGAATATATGCTACTCACCTTTATGGTAATATAGCTCATTTGCTTCGTCAAATTCCCTATAGCTAAGCACTTAACAGATTATGAAGACTTTCAATATATTAATCATTTTCTTATTTGTATTATTTGTATCCTGCAGAAAGGAGTTTGAAAAACCACGTTGGGATGCCGGAATTCTTGCACCTCTTATTAAAACTAAACTTGGAATTGGTGATATCATTAAGGACAGTGTTATTCAGAGAAATCCTGATAACAGTCTGAAAATTGTAAACAGAGAACTGCTGTATTCCTTGACCCTGGACAGTCTGCTGAATCTTGGAAAACAGAACTTCCCCGAATACAATACCTCAAGAAAACTAAGCGAACTTAAACTGGACTCCAAAACCTTTTCACACAAAATTACTCTGAAGCAGCTAGCTGATCAGCCTGGCAATGAACATTTAAAACAATATGTTGAACAACAAAACGGTCCTGTTCCTGCAATTTCCGGAATTAATTTACCTCCCATACCCCTTCCTACAGGACTTTTCTTCACAGAAGCCGACATAAAAGAAGGAAATATGGAAATTACTGTAAATAACGAATTTCCGTTTTCTATCGATTCTGTCAATTTCAGGCTGACAAATGCTTCCGGAAATAATATTTATTATAATGAAGTCTTCAGAAATCTGACACCTGGCACACCTCAGGTCAAAGCAACAGACCTTGCAGGGAAAAAAATTGAAGGATCTGTAATGAATGCTTATGTTCAGAATATGGCTACGATTGGGGTTGGCAATGTACCTTATATGGACCCGAATTCAACGATCACAGTAACCATTAACATCTCGGATGTAATGGTAAATTCAGCAACCGCAGTTTTCCCTGCTCAGAATGTAATCGACGATTCCAACTATGTATATCTCGTTAGTATGGGAGATGTTAAATTAACTGAAGCAAAATTACGCTCCGGGAATGTTCGGGTAGAAGTCACAAGTACAGCTCAGGACAATATTTATTTTACTTACGACATTCCAGGTGCCATAGATAAAGCAGGTACCCGATTCAAAATTGAGGATGTTGTACCTCCAAATCAGGCAGGTAAACCCTTCGTCAAAGAATATGACCTTGCCGGATATATACTGAGTCTCAAAGGTATGAATTCAAAAGGCGAAATAAGAGATACAACCTACAACGCATTCTTCAATAAAATTACCGGAAGAATTGAATATACCGGCAGGCTTATTTTCCTTTCGCTGAATGATTCCATGTCTGTAAAGATCAGTATGGAAAATATGGTCCCAGAATATGTAAGGGGCTACTTAGGTCAATATAGCGTTACTGAGACAGGTACAGCTGCTGTAGATCTCTTTAAGAAGGTCACCGGGGGAGAATTAAAATTCGAGGAAATTACAAATATTGGTATCAAGGTAGAGAACGGAATCGGTGTCAGTGGTTTTGTGGATGTCAGTAGTATCAAGGGAAGTCGACCTGGTGCAACTCCTGTCGAAATCAAAAATTTATCCACTGTTATTGAACCTGCCATTGAAACTCCCTTACAATCTGTAACTTCTACCCTTTCACTGGGCACAAAAGATAAAGACCTTCTTAATTTGATGCCTCATTCAATCGACTACCAGGTACACGCATTTGCTAACAAAGATGTTGAATTTAGTCCTCAAAACACCAATCAATTTGCCTATTATGGTTCACCTCTGAATATTTTCCTGGACATGGAAGTGCCTCTGAACCTTTTGGCTAATAAACTCCAACTTTCTGATACCATAGAATTTCTTACAAAAGAAATGGAAGCCTCTGTTAAAAGTGGTTACCTGAATCTCATTGCTAATAATGGTTTCCCGATCTCTGCGAACCTAAAACTTTATTTCCTGGACGCTAATAAAAACCTTACGGATTCACTTATTTCTCCTGACTTTATTAAACCTGCCCCTATTAATGGGGATAAAGCAGTTGGCAAATCTCAAAGTATTATCAAATATAATCTTAGCAACGAAAACTCTATTCAAAATATCCTGCACTCCAAATACATGGTGTTCAAAGCTGTCTTTGACACACAGCCTGCAGAAAAATATTATAAAATCTACAGTGACTATGAACTGGATGTCACTATTTCCGGAAATGTTAATGTAACTATTGAATGATTGAATCTGTGATGAAATACGTTTACCTTTTGGCCTTTTTTTTAATAGCTTCTTCCTCTTTCGGTCAGCTCGAAACTGACAGAAATTTCAGATTTTTATATGATCTGAGAAATCCTGCTTATGCCAATGAGGCCGGGGATTCCGATTACCTTGATATAACTGCAACCTCAGGTTATAACAGCAATGCAGTTACCAGTTCATTTATAAAAAAACTGGTTTTCGGTGGTTTTATTGACAATGGATTAAAAGATCAGGTGAGCAGCAGGCTAAAGGAAGTCAACCGCTTTGGCTTTGATTTTTCAGCCGGCATTAGCGGCAGAGCCAGCCTGGGTTCTGCTAGTTTTTTAGCTGGCCTTTATTATAAAGAACACCTGGATGTCAGGTTTTCTAAAGACTTGTTTGAGCTTGTATTCAGAGGCAATAGCGGATTTGCAGGACAAACTATTAACATCTCTCCTCTTAAATACAGATATTTTGATTCACAAAGTCTATATGTAGGTCTTGAAAAAGATCTGAATGAAAAATTAAGAGTCGGAGGCGGTATATCTTTCATAAGAGGAGGAAGATTTAACCAGGCGATATTGAACCGGGGCGATTTATATACAGAACCATCCGGAGCTTATATTGATATTAATGCAGATCCCAATATTTCTTATTCTGACAGAAGCAAAGGAACTTTCAGCTCTGATGGATTGGGCGCTTCCTTAAATCTTTATGGAAGATATCAGATCGGTGAAAAGTCAACACTTTTGCTGGAAGCCAGAGACATAGGATTTATCAGATGGAAGAATCTAAATAACTTTCGTGGTGATTCCGCCTACAGATACGATGGATTTTTCGTAGATGATATCTTCACACTGAATAATGGATTTCTTGATCGATACAATCCGGACTCTTTGGCTAAGGATCTGAAAATTCAAAATACAAAAAAGAATATTTCATACCTCATCCCTGCTACTTTTCACATTCAATATGTGCAGCATCTGAATTCAAAAATCAGTCTTTCAGGCGGATTAAAATATGTTTGGAATGCGAGCTATCTACCAAGGGTGTATTTAAAAGGAATTTATTACATAACCGAAACCCTCATTGTAATACCTGCGTTTGGATATGGTGGGTACGGAAAAGGAGATGTAGAGTTGGGCTTAGCCAAATCTTTTAAAGACAAATATTTTATTTCTTTAAACGGATTATTCATAGAATATGTGGCAATGCCTTCTAAATCTTCCGGACTCGGTTTAAATTTTTCTTTCACAAAAACCTTTTAGTTTCTACCTTTATGGCAGACGAATACGGAAATTTCAAATTGGAAGAACTGCTTAAAGACGAAAATTACGGTCTGGAGGGCGAATTTTGCCTCACTATTGTAACCAACAATGAAAACTTTATCCTGAGTAAAGTTGATGGTAAAAAAATCATTCTGACAGAGGCGGGTAAAATAGTTGAAGACTATCTTAACCAGGCTGAAGATCATTTTTCCAACATTACTATCAAGGATTTCGTGATCATGCCCAATTGCCTTCATGCTGTAGTGGAGATTGATTCTAACACCAGAAAGCGAAATTTTATAGTCCACGATATATCCAGGTTTGAAATCTCTTTTGGTCTGATGGTAGGAAGAAAAAATCCATTCATGCTAAAGGGATCTGTTTTTCATTTGATTTCATGGTTAAAAGCTGCATCCTTAATTGAACTGCGCAAAAACGTTTATGAAGATTTCTCTTGGAAGTCTGGTTATTTTGATTTTAAAATCAGCGATCGTTCTGCTCAGAAAAAAGTAAAAGAATATTTAAAGAATTCTGCTACTACCTGGACTTCTGTAAAAGAAGACCCTCATTCTGGAATAGTATCATATCTTTCTAAAAAATAATGGGAAAATTTCATGATTCACTGAATCTGCTTTCCTCGTTCAAGCTAAAAAGGATCAAAAATGCATTTTTGGTCCTTTTTAGCTTTTATTATTCCCGACTGTTAAAAAAGCCCTATGCGCTTGGCTTACCTGTCAGTATTTCCTTTGAACCTACTACAAGCTGTAACTTAAGATGCCCGGAATGCCCCAGCGGTCTGCGTTCATTTACCCGTCCTACAGGAATGCTGGAAGTCAGACTTTTTGAACAAGTCATTATTCAGATGAAAGATCATCTGACTTATCTTACTTTTTATTTTCAGGGCGAACCTTATCTGCATCCTGAATTTTTATCAATGGTAAAGTTTGCCAAATCCCATCAGATATATACAGCAACCTCCACCAATGCGCATTATCTGAATGAAGAGAACGCAAAAAAAACAGTGGAATCAGGATTATCCAGATTGATTATTTCTATAGATGGTACCACTCAGGAGACCTACCAGTCTTATCGCGTAGGAGGCCAACTGAATAAAGTAATCGAGGGAACCAGAAATATTATCAAGTGGAAGAAAGAACTTAAATCTCAGACACCACATGTCATTTTTCAATTTCTGGTTGTAAAACCAAATGAACATCAGATTGATGATGTTCAAAAACTAGCAAAGGAATTAGGTGTTGATGAAGTTCGATTGAAGACCGCTCAGATTTATGACTATGAAGATGGCTCAACCCTGATACCTGAAAATGTTAAATATTCCAGATACTATAAAGACGCTTCAGGAAAATATAAAATCAAAAACAGTCTCGATGACGGATGCTGGAAAATGTGGCATTCCTGCGTAATCACCTGGGATGGGAAAGTAGTTCCGTGCTGTTTCGATAAGGACGCACAGCATCAGCTCGGAGCCTTACAGGTAAATACTTTTAAGGAAGTATGGTTTGGAACAAGTTACAATAACTTCAGACAGCAGCTATTCAAAAGCAGAAGTCAGATCGAAATGTGCAAAAACTGCACAGAAGGAACCAAAGTCTGGGCCTGACGTCCTGAACTCAGTTTCCTACCAGCAGGTCTTTAACAATCTCTTCCTTACGATTGATTTGCTTAGCATACAAAACTTTATCTGTGAATCCAACCAACATCTTGGTAGAATCTTTGAGTTCATAGACATATATATGAATTCCTCTGCCTATGTCTTTTGATGGCTTTCCAAAGGTTTCCACCATTGAATAATAATCCATATCAGATTTTATCTTTGTTTCAAAATCAGATATGGAAAGTTCTTTTTTCTCAGGCTTTGAACAAGCCATACATGCAAGCAGCAGAGAACCTCGGATGATAGATTTCATATTTTTAAAAAGCTAAATCTAATTTAATTCATAAAGATCCCCAAAAGTTTCAGATAATCAATTGGTTTTAGTCTATAATATCTTCAAAACTTTTGGACAGATAATTAAGATTTTTTCAACCGAAATGTTAAAAAAAGTTCACCTTATTCTATCAACAGGTCATATTTGTTCAATAAACCAGAAAGTCCACCCATGGAAAACTTTGCTTTCTTTAGGCTGTTCATTTCAGGATCTATTGTAAAGTTATATGCAGTAGTAAAATCAGCACCATTTAGGATTGTTTTGTTAAAGACTGCACTATCCAGATTGCAATGATCGAATCGCGCGGAAGTGAGATCTGTTCCGGCTAATTGAGTGCCTTTCAAAGAGCAGTTTATAAATTTTGTTTTAACCATCTTTTTCGCTGCAAAAGATGCATAGTCTGCCATACAATTATCAAAGCTAACCGAGAAAAGGAAATCTTTACACTTACTGAAATCAACCCCCATCACTTTGGATTCTTTAAAATGAACATTTTTGAGACTGGTTCCCTGCAACTTTACCATTGTGAGATTAGTACTGATAAAAGTGCAATCTGTAAAAGTGTTTCCTGAAAGATTACTATTTAAAAAGTCGCAGCTTATAAAAGTACATTCTTCAAATTCCCTGTTTCTTAATTCTTTTTCGGTGAAAATTATTTTCTCGAAAGTTTTATTCTGATGCAGTGTACCTTCCATATTCCACAAAAATAACTTTTCACCAGAGAGCCTCCTCCTTATTTCTAAAGAATTTTCCTGATGGGCCATTATCAGGCAGTTGTGCAAGCCACAATATGTTGTCTACTGCCTGAGCTGCAGTTTTACTTGCATTCGGGCCACCCATATCAGTCTTTACCCAGCCTGGATCAACACTATTGACTAAAATATTAAAATGTGAAAGTTCATCGGCAAGCATTTTTGTAATAGCATTTAAGGAAGCTTTTGATATTCTATAGGCAGGATAACCGCCTCCCATAGAGCTAAGCGCCCCCAGACCACTGGAGATATTGATGATCCTTCCGTAATTATTTTTTTTCATCAAAGAAATAACGGATTGAGCCACTCTAAATGCTCCAACTGTATTCGTTTCAAAAGTTTTACTTACCAGGGAGAGATCTATTGAAACTGCAGATTCATTTTCATCTGGTAAAATAGCTGCATTGTTAAATAAAACATCTACCCTTCCATATTCCTTCTCAAGAAATTGAGAAAGCCTTATTCCATCCGTTTTATCTGTAACATCAAGCTTAAAGAAAACCAGCTTCCTTCCTGACTTAAGGAGACTATTCATTGCCTTCCGTCCTTTTTCTTCATCCCTTGCTGTAAAGATTACTGTAAATCCCAGATCCGCAAGTCTCTTTGATATTTCCAATCCGATACCTCTGTTGGCACCTGTTACTACTGCTACTTGTTCCATCGCTACTATTTCAACAATAATAAAACTTTAAAGGTTATGATTAAAGCATACAGACTCGTTATTATATGAAATTAAAGAACCTGGTAGTCGTCATCACCGGAGCATCAAGTGGAATTGGAAGAGCTACCGCATTAAAACTGGCAAAAAAAGGATCTAATCTTGTATTGGCAGCGCGAAGAAAAAAGGCCCTGGAAGATCTGGCTTACGAATGTGTAAAACTAGGTGGCAAAGCAATTGCAGTTTCCACAGATGTTTCTGAAGAAACAGAAATAAAAATATTGATAGACAAAGCTATTACCGAATATGGGAAAGTAGATGTCTGGATCAACAATGCAGCAGTCACTGTTCTAGGAAGGCTGGAAGATATTCCTTCGGAAGATCTGAAAAAAGTACTGGACACAAACCTGCTAGGATATGCTTATGGAGCCAAACATATTGTGCCACATTTCAAAGATAACAGGCAGGGCATATTAATTAATGTTGGTTCTGTAGCAAGCATAGCTGGTGAGCCTTTTGCCATCCCCTATAGCATGACACAATTTGGAATCAGGGGGTTAAGTCTGAGTCTAGCAGAAGAACTTTCTGATATAGAAGGTATCCATATTTGCAGCATCATCCCTGATACTACAGACACTCCCATTTATAACCAGGCTGCCAATTACATGGGCAAAAGAATAGTGGCACCGGGAAATCCTCTCAGTCCCCATATAGTAGCAGATCAAATTGTCAAACTTATTGCAAAACCAAAGGCTGAAACCTTCATTGAAAGAAAAAAAAGATTCTCTAAGTTATTCAGATTTCTTGGCAGAAAGCGCTTCAATAAAGATTATAGGGAAGCTGTGCTAACCGGACATTTTAGTCTGGAAGATACAAAGAATACCAAGGGAAACCTTTATCAGTCCAATGAAAGATGTGCTACGATCAGTGGTGGATGGGAAATTGACAGTCCCTCCCGAAAAATTCCAGGATCTTTTCTTTTTGGATCGGTTGTATTCAGTTCACTAGCATTGCTATTCACAATATTGTTGGGTAAAAAGAGAAGAGTTCCAAAGCTTTTAGAAAAGATCTGATGAGTATCGAATCCTAATAACAACAGATTAAAAGACTGAGCAAAGATGTAAAACAATCAATCTTTTTTCAAAAGGGAAATTTATATCAATAACCAGAGGTGGAATTTATTTGATAAAGGAGGGAATTTAAAGTATGATTTTAAAAAAAGAGGCGCATGAATTTTTCCGATCAGTATTGGAATTTGTAACGGAAAACAATTTGCCTATACTTGTTGGAGGAGCTGTCGCACTTAGAAACTATACAGGAATTATCAGGGAAAAAGATCTTGATTTATTTTGCAAACCTGGCGATTATATAAAAATCCTGAAATTGCTTTCTTCCCATGGCTGGACTGTTGAAATCACCGATGCCAGATGGATAGCCAAAGCTTTAAAGGATAATTATTTTGTTGATTTTATCTTTAACACGACAAACAATCTTTGTCCTGTAGACGACAGCTGGTTTGAACACGCTGTGCCGGGAGAACTTTATGGTGTGAAGGTTAATTTTGTTGCACCTGAAGAACTGATATGGAGTAAAATTTATATTCAGGACAGAGCTCATTATGATGGTTCCGATGTTAACCATATAATTCTAAAAAAAAGTGAGGATATCGACTGGAAAAGAGTTTTGCAAAGGCTTGATCAGCATTGGCAATTGCTTTTGGGCCAATTTCTGAATTTTCAGTTTATATACCCTTCCGAAAGGGACAAGATACCAAGATGGTTGTTTGAGATGCTGCTAGAGAGAGCTAAGGGCCAGTATGAGCTACCCGCTCCAGTGGAAAAGGTATGCAGAGGGCCTCTTGTAGATCACACCCAATATTCCATAGATATTATAGACTGGCATTATAAAATAATTACTGTTAAAAGCATTTAAAAATGGAAGCAGGCAAGACTATTAAAATTGCAGCATTAGGAGATATACACGTGAAGGAATCCGACAAAGGCAAATGGAATCAATTCTTTAAAGACATTGCAGAGCATGCTGATATAATTGTGCTTTGTGGAGACCTTACCGATACTGGTCAAATACAGGAAGCTGTTTTGCTTGGAGAAGAACTCAAAGGCGTACACATTCCCATTGTTGGTGTATTGGGAAATCATGACTATGAACTTGATCATCATGAAGAAATAAGACATGAACTTATAAAGCACAATGTCCATGTTCTTGATGGAGAATCAATAATCATAAAAGGTATTGGATTTGCAGGAGTAAAGGGGTTTGGAGGAGGGTTTGATAAACACATGCTACCGATGTGGGGAGAAAAAATGAATAAAAAATATGTTCAGGAATCTGTAGAGGAATCACTTAAACTTGACAAGGCACTCGCCCGTATTGATGATGATATCAAAAAAGTTGTTATCCTTCATTATTCTCCCATTAAAGCTACTGTTATCGGAGAACCAGAACAGATTTTCCCATTTCTTGGGTCTTCCAGACTTGCAGATACTATAAACCGAAGGTCAGTAGAAGTTACATTTCATGGACATGCCCATATAGGAAGCCTTCAGGGAGAAACTTCAAGAGGAGTAAAAGTATTTAATGTTTCAAAACCCCTGCTTGAAAAATCAGGTTACAAGCAAGGGTATTTTTTATACGAGATCTCAGTTTAAATTACTGGGTTATCTCCCATGTAATCGTTACCTTCTCTGATAGAGAAATGTCTTTTGCATCAAAACCGGCGAAATCGCCTTCTGCAGACATTTTTGCCATACGGGCATTCGCCATTGCAAAAGGTACTACTTCAGACAAGCCATAATTGATCTCGTTAATCTGCTTAAGCTTTACTCCACTGGCAGCGGCCAGGACAGTTGCTTCATCCGTTGCAACTTTAACAGCTCTTTTTAGTAACTCCGCTTTTAACTCTTTATTTTTCGCATCTGAAAGCGTGAACCCAAAATTATAAGTCACATCAACTCCTTTTGAAATGGACTTAACTACATTAACAATCTTTGATTGTTCGTTCGGAAACTCCAGGGTGTATGAATGGTTTGCAATAAAACCACTATCTATAGATCTTCCATTTTGATATTCATAATTTTTATTAACTGTGTATGAGGTTGTTTTCAGGTCTTCCTTTTTAAAACCTGCAGCAACTATCTGTTTTTCAAGAGCTGCGGCTTTTTTATTAAGCTCTTCTATCGCTTTGTTGAAATCCATATTTTTTGCAGAAATATCTAGGTTTAAAACAACCAGATCCGGAGCAGCTTTAATCTCTCCCCTACCCACTGCTGTTAGTGTACGGGTTTTGGTTTCCTGGCCAAAGGAAGTTTGTAATGACATAGCTAAAGTCAGGATAAAAAGATAAACGATTTTCATTAGGTCTATATTAGTTTTATGGTATATCAAATTTCACAAACAGGATTATATAAAAAAAGTAATTTGAAAATTAAAATTAAATGAGTTGTTTTAAGTAATTAAAAATTGCCCAACTGAGCTATAAAAGAAACGAACATCAAGTCATGCCCAATCTACTTTTTATATTGAATAACCAATGAAATCTATACGATTTCAAAATCTGCTTTAACCTGAATTAAAAACCTTATAAATCCTTTTATTTAAAGATTTATAAGGTAAACTCCTGTTTTAGGGTCTCTAATCCTTTTTAAAACCCTATCTGATTCAGATAATACAAGTTCCAGAGTGGGTCGGATAAATCCTTTAAAAAGATGTCCTCCGACTGCAGAACCATCTCTCCTTCCACAAACTACATGTGCATGGACCTTGGGCTTATCATCTGTACAAGCTATATCACCATTTAATGATAATATCTCCACTTGTTCGTTGAAAGGATTCTCAAGGTACTCCTTACGTTCCCAGTCAAAATAAGAAACAATAACGTTTTTAAATGCACCTATACCCTCAAAATATGCCGCAGTGATATTATTATCTTCTGCAAATTTTTCAAGAGTCTCCATGAACTCTTCTCCTTCTTCAAAAATTAGTAAGTAACGTCTTTCGCTTTCTTCATTCAGAATCTTGCTTTTCATATATTACTCATTTACAAAACAACCACTATATCAAATAAAAAATAAGTCCACCCGGACTTATTCTATTTTCTGGTACTACAAGCTTTTGATTTTTTCCACATATGATGAGTCATACCACGATGTTCGTGACTTAATACACTTCCCCAGTTGTTCATATCCATGAACTCCCTGCAAATAGGACATCTCACCAGTTTGGGTTCATCTGTCTTTTTTGCTTTTGTTCTTGGCACAGTTGTAACAATCATAACCTTTTCCTCCTCCCTTTATATAAAAACATAGGAAAAAAGAGGAAATGTTCCCTTCGTATGTGTAAAAAAACGAGGGCTAACATTGCTGTCATCCCTCGCCCTTTAAACCTATAAACTACATACTCAAATAATGACTGATTCCATTTGAAGCTTAGAAACTCTTTTACCTTCTTTAACCATTTGATTAGCATATCCCCATTCATTGTCATACCAAGCCATAACCTTAACAAGATCGCCATCGATAACCTGTGTTAGGGAAAGGTCAATCACAGCAGCTCTTGGGTCCATGATAATATCTGAGGATACAATTGGTTCTATATTAACACCAACCACTCCCATATATCTTTCTGAGCCTGCTTCATCTCCGAATATTTTATTTATTTCTTCTACAGATGTATTCCTGTTCATGATCATTGTAATGTCTGCAACAGATCCGGCAGGAATAGGACCTCTGATTGCAAGTCCATCAAACTTACCGGCAAATTCCGGAAGCACTTTTCCTGCTACTCTTGCAGCTCCAGTTGTGGTCGGTATCAGGTTATTCGCAGCCGATCTACCTCTTCTTTGATCTTTAGACGGTCCGTCTACCAAAGATTGTGATGAAGTATAAGCATGTATGGTATTCAATACTGCTTTTTTAACTCCTATTCTTCTATTTAGAATTTCAATAACAGGAGTTATACAATTTGTTGTACAACTTGCAGTGGATATTATACTATCATTTTCCTCAGGCTGATTCACCCTATGAACAACAGTTTGCACATCATCTGTCTTAGCAGGAGCAGAAAGGATTACTTGTTTGGCTCCTGCATTCAAATGCAACTGAAGTTCTTCACGTTTTCTGAATATTCCACTACATTCAAATACAACATCAACTCCCATTTCTCTCCATGGAAGATGTTGAGGTTCTCTGATATTAGTGACACGTATGGTCTTTCCGTTCACATAAAGATTGTGATCATCAAAATTGACTTTGGATGGCATTTTACCATAAACTGTGTCAAAATTCAGAAGATAAGCCAGTTGATAAGGAGGAATGATATCATTCACTGCTACAATTTCCATTTCCTTATCTTCGATAAGGATTTTAAAAGTGGCTCTTCCGATACGGCCTAATCCGTTGATTGCAACTCTTGTCATAAAGTGTTTTCTTTTAAGTATGTTAATTGGGTTATAATTATTACTAATTCAAAAGAACTTGCAATACAAGAGCCTTATACAAACAGGAAAAATCTACCAATAGTCATGTCTTTGCGATTACAAATTCAATGAGAAATAATCTATTAGCTTAAAAAATGTTTAAAAAAGAAAAATAAATTTTAGGATGAACAATCTATTCCGATATCAATGTTGTATTGAACTCATTTAAAAAAGAAAAGTTCCTTAAGTAATATTGGATTATTTTTTGAATAAAACCTCAAAGATAAAATATAGCAGGAAGAGCGTAACCAGAAAAGCAATAATCCTGGCAAGGAAATAATAAATCGGGGAACGTTCTCTGTTGCTCATACTTTACTAATTCCTTTCTTTTAATAAATCTCTTATTTGTGTCAAAAGAACCTCTTCAGCGGATGGTTTACCTGCAGCACTTTCTTCAGCAGCCTTCTTTTTGTATAACATATTTACCAACTTCACCATAAGAAATACTGCTGCAGCAATGATTAAAAAAGTTAACACATTCTGAAGGAAATTTCCATAGTTAAAAGTTACCGGATTATTGGTTTCACCACCTATGACAAGTTTCAGATCTTTAAAATTTATTCCCTTAATCAATAAGCCTATTGGAGGCATAATAACATCATTAACGAGGGATTTGACGACATCTCCAAAAGCAGCACCAATGATTACGCCGACAGCCAAGTCAATAACATTTCCTCTTAAAATAAATTCCTTGAACTCTTTAAACATATATCATTATACATACATCTGTATAATATGAATTGAATTCAATGAAAATTGTTTTTGCTTATTATACTTTAAGTAGTATTTATCCTTTTTATGGTTGGGTTAAAGTCATTTAATGCTAAATGCACAATGTCTCCAATATTGAAGCTTGTGTCATCCACTTTTACTTTAATCAGCATATTGCCGGCTATTACATTAGCATAATATTCTTCGCTTTCAAAAAAAAGATCAACAATCTGTCCTGTCATTCTAAACTGATCTGTTTTACCTTCATTAAAAAAAAACAAGTCAGTACGACCTTGTCTCAAAATCTTACCATTTCCTATTTCAATAACATGATCACTTAATCTAAGGACATCTGCAAGCTCGTGACTGACAAGAATAGTTGTGAGATTATATAATTTATGGATTCTAAGAATTTCCTGCTGAAGTCTTAATCTTGTATCTTGGTCTATTGCTGAAAATGGTTCATCAAGAATCAATAATTTAGGTTTTCGTACCAAAGCTCTGGCAATAGCCAATCGTTGCTTCTGCCCACCAGAAAGCGCCTCAGGCCTGCATGCAGCAAGACCTGTCAGACCTGTTAATGAAAGTAGTTCCTGAATCTGCCTTTCATCCTTTTCACTTTGCACACATTTAAGGTTTTCAAGAACAGACATGTTCGGAAATAATGCGAAATCCTGAAAGACAAAGCCAATAGACCTATCCTGCGGTATCTTGTTTTTACGAGTATTGCTATCAAACCAGATCTCCTCACCAGAATGAATAGATCCTTTATCAGGTTTTACAAGTCCTGCAAGCATTCTCAGAATGGTAGTTTTACCAGCACCTGATTTACCAACTATAGAAGTAAAAGATCCTTGTTTCACTGAAATATCAACATCCAGGACCATCTTGCCTTCAGAAGAATGTAGCTCTTTAACAACTTGTATCTTGTACATCAAATGATTTTTCCCTTATATTTTTTATTGACCAGGAATAATAAAAAGAGTATAATAAAAGAAGCCAGAATTAATACCTTGGCATAGAAATCGGCAGCATCATATTGCATACTGTCTACTTCTTCATAAATAGCAATGGATGCAACTCTTGTCACGCCCGGAATGCTTCCTCCTATCATTAACACGACTCCAAACTCTCCAATGGTATGTGCAAAACTTAATACGATGCCTGAAAGCAAAGATGGCCTGATGTTTGGAAGCAATACCCTTATGAAAGTATTGAATGGTGAAATCCCCAGAGTATAAGCCGCTTCTTTCAATGAATCCGGCAGACTCTGAAATCCAGATTGGACAGGATGAACCATAAAGGGCAGACTATAAATTACAGATGCAATTACCAGTCCTTCAAACGAAAACACCAGACTCAGATCAAAATGTTCTTTCAGGAATTTTCCTAAAAAAGAATTGGGGCTGAACGCAAGCAACAGATAAAAACCTAATACAGATGGCGGTAAAACAAGAGGTAGACTGATCAGACTTTCCCAAAGGGGTTTCAGGTTACTCTTGCTTTTGGAAAGGAAATAGGCAATAGGAACACCTATTACAAATAGTAAGAGTGTTGTAATGAGGGATAACTTTAATGAAAGCAGTAAGGGCTGCCAGTTATAATCCATGTATTGCAATTTCTTTTCAAAATAATCAATTTAACTTCTAAGTAAAAACCCTATTGTAGTTAAAGGAAATTCAACAATAACAATTCCACCAATCCTCCTACGAACAACCTATTAATCAAAGAAATAACAAATTTCATAAACCTATCTAGCAACGGAAGTTTAGAATATATAGCTTTTCCTTTTTACAAATCTGAAAAAATGCCTTTATTCAGATTTGAAAACCATTTAAATGAATTTCAGTACCAAAGAATTATTTGCAGTAACCAATTATACTCTTAAATGGATTCTGATTGCTTCAGTTATCGGAATATTTTCAGGAAGCGCTTCCGCACTATTCTTACTAAGCCTTGATGCGGCAACGATTTGGAGAGAAAACCACTTATGGATCATTGCATTGCTTCCATTTGGAGGTTTATTGATTGGCCTTATGTATCATTACCTTGGAAAAGAGGTAGAAAAAGGTAGTAATCTCCTTATTGATGAAATTCATAATCCTACTAAAGTCATTCATTTTAAAATGGCTCCTCTTATACTCCTCGGAACTGTGGCAACACATCTTTTTGGCGGATCTGCAGGACGCGAAGGAACTGCTGTGCAGATGGGTGGCTCCATCGGAGATCAGCTGAATCATGTTTTTAAATTTAATAATGAAGACAGAATCCTGATTCTCATCTGCGGTATCAGTGCAGGGTTTGCTTCCGTATTTGGTACTCCCCTTGCGGGAGCGGTCTTCGGACTTGAAGTATATTTTATTGGAAAACTTAGTTATAAAGCAATTTTTCCTTCTTTTATGGCTGCTATTGCCGGTGATTATGTATGTGATCTCTGGAATATTCAACATACTCATTATGCAGTTATGTCGTTCCCGGAAATTGACGGAATGGTAGTTCTGTATTGTATACTGGCTGGTATAGCATTTGGACTTACAGGTAAATTCTTTGCTCATTTTACACATATCATAAGCAACTTTTACAAAAGTAAAATTAAATATCCTCCATTGCGGCCAACAATCGGGGGCTGTGTTGTTGCATTGGGAGTCTGGATGTTGGGAACTACAGATTACATTGGACTGGGCATTCCTGTAATTGAATCATCATTTCACCAGCAACTTCCTGTTTACGCTTTTGTATTGAAAATATTATTTACATCCCTAACATTGGGAGCTGCATTTAAAGGAGGAGAAGTAACGCCTCTGTTCTTTATAGGAGCAACTCTTGGTAACGCCCTCGCTCTAGTCATACCTCTTCCTGTATCCTTACTTGCAGGGATGGGATTTGCAGCAGTATTTGCCGGAGCAGCCAACACACCTCTTGCTACCATATTTATGGCCATAGAATTATTCGGAGCTGAAATCGGAATATTTGCTGCCATTGCCTGTGTAACTTCCTATCTCTTTTCAGGTCATTTCGGAATATACAGTTCTCAGATTACCGGAACTTCAAAGCCCTCAGCAACAGACAAAATAACCGAAAACAAGGAGCATTAATTTATTAAAAAGTATAACTAACTATATCACCTTTATCAGGTTTAATATTTTAAAATAAATTTCCACTCATACAATGGCCAAATCAGAATTACAGAAAATGCTTGATGGTGAGCTCTATAATGCAGCGGACCAGGAACTAACAGAGATGAGATACAGAGCTCGCAGAATACTGACAAGATACAATGCTATTCCCTGGGAAAACATAGAAGAAAGAACAACTGCAATTAAGGAGTTGTTCGGAGGTACCGGAAAACAGATTGATATTCAAATGCCTTTCTATTGTGACTATGGAAGTAACATTTATGCCGGTGAAAATCTATACATGAATTTCAATTGCATAATTCTTGATTGTGCCAAAATAACTATTGGTGATAATGTAATGATGGGACCTAATGTACAGATTTATGCTGCCTACCATCCATTATTGGCTTCAGAGCGAATAAAAGGCCCGGAACTTGCAGCGCCGATAACCATTGGTAACAACGTATGGATAGGCGGTGGAGCAATTATTTGTCAGGGAGTCACCATTGGTGATAATACAACCATCGGGGCAGGCAGTGTGGTAACTAAAAGTATTCCTGCTAATGTATTTGCAGGAGGAGTTCCTTGTAAAGTGATTAAAAACTGTTAACGGATAAGGCTTAACTAAACGTGTAATATGCAAAAATAAAGGATTATACAATTGAGAAACTTAGTTTGATATAATTCCGAAAGTTAATTTACTTGTTTTACTCAAAAGAATATTGAGTGTTGGCCTCTTATTAGAGCATTATTCTTCTAAGCATAAGCATTGTATTGGTCTTCCCCAAAAGTGAATAACTATAAAAACAGATATCAAACTTCTAAGATACCGATTTTAAATAAACTGTATTTTATAAAAATAAATTTTACATACTATTACTAATTGATTTTTTTTGTAACTTTAAATACGAATCTTTATAGACGTTGTTAATTTTTTAAAAATTAATTGTTCATAAAACAGATTTTTTTCTGATAACAGAATACAATAAATATTAATGAGTTATATCCCTGGATTGCACATTCTGGCTGAGATAATTACAGAGGAACAATATCTGCTGGAAGAATTCTCTTCTCTGAAAGAATACCTTAATGAGCTGGTTAAAAGATACGAATTGACCGAAGTTGGGCAGGTCTTTCATAATTTTCAGCCTGCAGGTTTTACAGGAGTTCTTTGTTTAACCGAATCTCACATTTCCATTCATACCTGGCCTGAAAACCATTTGCTCACCTTAGACATATATCTTTCCAATTATCAAAAACAGAATGATCAAAAGGCAAGGGACATTTTTGAAAACCTAAAAATATTTTTCAGGGCAAAATCTTTTAATGTACAGGAAATCAAAAGATAGTTATGGAAGATAAATTTAACTGTACATGCACTCATTCCATTAGCATTAGGAAAAATGTTACGGTTTCAATTGCTTGTCCATTCTGCAGAAATCTTTACTGCCTGGTTAATGATGAAATTATTAAAACAAGCACTTTAAAGCCAATTATGGAAGACGTTTCTCCCTTAAAAATCAATGGAGAAGGAATATTGGAATCTAAAGAATTCAGAATAACTGGGAGACAACAAATTATTTATCACAGTTCATACAAGAACCTTTGGAGTGCAACCTATAAGAGCGGTGAGCATTTTCAAATAGGAGAATCTTATGGAACATATTCTATAATTAAAGAAGTTTCAGCTCAGGTCTCTCCTAATAAATTCAGGAATCTGAAAGTAGGTAAAGAGATAGAACTGGCACCTAAGCATTCCTTTTATGTAAACGGAATACATGAAATGAAGGAGCTGACTGCTGAAGGAGATTTTCCAATGCCCATTATCCTTCAGACCAGATGTTTATCCATAGAGCTTTCAAATAATAAATTTGAATTTGCAATCATAAATATTTATGGAGACAATGACCTTAAAATTTCCTCAGGATATTTTTTAAACTTTGAAGATTTTTCATTTAAAAACATAAGGAACCTCAATGGATGGATCTGAAATAAACAGCAACAATAATTTGCCCTCTGCCGAGATCCTGAATTGCCCGAAATGTAGATCAGCCTTGAGAGTTACAGGCTTTTTGCTAACTAAAAACATTGCATGCAGGAAATGTCATGGCATATTTGATCATTCGAACGGAAATCTTAAGTTGATCAGGGTTTTCAAAAAGGAAAAATACAACAATATCCCGATTGGCTCTAAAGGAACAATAGATGGAAAGAAATATGAAGTGGTAGGTCTTGCAAACTATCGAGAGGCTCACACCCCTTACGCCTGGGATGAATATATATTATTCAGTCCTATCCATGGATACAGTTTTTTAAGCGTATTTGAAGGTCATTGGAATTATTTTGAACAAACAATTCTTCGGCCAAAGCGGGAAGGGAATGATGTTAATCTTAATGGTGACACCTATAGAATTTTTAACAGGTATAAAAAGAAAACAGATTACGCTTTAGGTGAATTTCCCTGGGATATAAGTGAAAATTCTAACACAATAACAGAATATATTTATCCTCCATATATCATTGTTCATGATAAAGGTACTAATGAGGAAACTTGGCTTTTGGGTAAATATATAACCCCAAAAGAAATCAAAGAAGCGTTTAACCTTCAAACATATCTTCCTCAGCAGAAAGGAATAGGTTCAACTCAGCTTCATTCATCTGCTGCCTCTTTATCAAAGGTAAAACACCTGACTCTTTACGTAGTACTGTCAATCACGGTCCTACAAATAATTTTTTCTTTTAGCGCAAAGGAAAAAGTTGTTTTTAAAGACCAGTTCACTATTCCGGTGAATAAAACTGGTATAGTTTCTCCTCCATTCGAACTTGAAAAAACATTATTCGGAAAGTCTAATCTCCAGGTGGAGCTGATTGCTCCGGTTCACAATAGCTGGATGGAAGCAGATATTACTCTAGTAAATGATCTTTCAGGTGAAGAGTTTCATTTCGAAGAAGGTGTTGAATACTATTCAGGAGTAGAAGGCGGAGAGTCCTGGTCTGAAGGTCAAAATTATACTGACCTAACTCTCAGTAGTATTCCAGCTGGGAAATACCACCTTAATATTTTTCCTGCAATTCCGGATGGAGGGGTTGGATACTTTCAATTGACACTGACTCAGGACGTGTCAATGCTTTCAAATTACTTTATAATTCTGTTGATCGCTCTGATATTTCCTGTTGCGCTATGGATCTCTGTAAGCTCCTTTGAAGCCCAAAGGTGGATGAATAGTGATTTCTCACCTTATCATACTGAATAAAACCATATGTTTAAGCTAAGAAACTATTTGATTATTCTTTTCATCATAATTTCAGTATATATATATGCTGCATTTACTGGCTGGAAATTTTTCGGATCTAACTCCGAAACCTGGTCACCATCACAAGAAAAAGGACATCATAAATAAACTTTCAAAAAAAATGGAATCATTATTCAACCTTAAGTACATCATCGGCTCAGTATTATATTCTCTGATAGGAATTGTGATATTGGTAATTTCCTTCTGGGTAATTGAGAAAATAACCCCGGAAAACTTATGGAAAGAGATTATAGTAAATCATAACAAAGCCTTGGCCATCATCGCTGCAGCATTTATAATTGCCATAGCAATCATAATTGCTTCTGCCATTCATGGTTAACAACAAATAAGTAGAGTAGCATGCCGTTTTTCTTATTATTTTCAGTATTTGTAGTTGCCACTTGCGGGCTGATTTATGAATTAATTGCAGGAACTTTAGCAAGTTATTTGCTTGGTGATTCTGTAACACAGTTTTCCACCATCATTGGAGTATATTTGTTTTCAATGGGTATCGGCTCGTTCTTTTCAAAGTATTTTAAAAAGAACCTGCTAGCCTGGTTTATTCAGCTTGAAATAATGGTTGGCCTGATAGGAGGCACAAGCTCTACAATATTATTTCTACTATTTGAACAAGTAGAATCATTCAGGTTTCTGCTTTATCTCCTGGTCTCTCTTACCGGCATTCTTGTTGGATTGGAAATACCTCTACTTATGCGTATTCTCAAGAACAAGCTGGAGTTCGAAGATTTGGTATCTAAAATTTTCACTTATGATTACATAGGTGCATTGCTTGCAAGTCTTATTTTTCCACTGGTTCTGGTTCCTTACATGGGACTTATAAAAACTTCGTTTTTCTTTGGCATTCTTAATGTTATAGTAGCAACAGTATTGTGCATTAAGTTTGAAAAGGAGGTAAAATGGGCTTCAATGTTGAAAACACAATCTATAGCTGTGATTATTCTGTTGCTTGCAGGATTTGTATATTCTGAAAATATCATGACCTATACGGAAAGCCGGTCTTATCCGGATAAAATCATTTATGCTAAATCCTCTACATACCAAAGGATCGTTATAACAAAAAATCCAAAAGAATTAAGACTTTTTTTAAATGGTAATCTTCAATTCAGTTCATTTGACGAATATAGATACCACGAAGCCTTGGTGCATCCTGGAATACAGGGCTTACAAGATCACAGTAATGTACTTGTTTTAGGAGGCGGAGATGGTTTAGCTGTAAGGGAGCTTTTAAAATATAATACCATTGAAACTATAACACTGGTAGACCTGGATGGAGCTATCACCAATTTATTTAAAAGCAATCATATGTTGCTTGATCTTAACCAAGGTTCGCTGCTAGATAAAAAAGTAAAGGTAATCAATGCTGATGCCTTCAAATGGCTAAAAGAAAATAATCATAACCAGTTCGATTTTATCGTAATTGACTTTCCCGATCCCTCCAATTATTCAATAGGGAAGTTATATACCGACACTTTCTATAAACTGGTGTTCAGTGCACTAAAGGAAAATGGGGCTGCTGTGATTCAGTCTACCTCCCCCTTTGTGGCTCCTCAATCCTATTGGTGCATAGACACAACCATTCAATCTGTAGGTTTTAAAACATTACCTTATCATGCTTTTGTTCCCTCCTTTGGTGACTGGGGATATATATTGGCAATTAAAGGTAATCAGTATTCCATACCTGACAATTACATATCCAACCTTAGATTTCTGAATCATGAAACATTTCAGCAGATGCTGATATTCCCTAAGGATATGGTGAAGAAAAAAACAGAGATAAACAAACTGAACAACCAGGCTATCGTTCATTATTTTGAAAAAGAATGGAGTGAATACCTCCACTGATATTCCATGATTCTTTTTAACAGAAGATCTTTTCTTATCAACTCCATGAAAGCGATTGGTGCTACTATGGTGGCATCTTCCTTTTCCTGTTCTGAAAGCTCAAATGATAACATTCCTGCATCAATTGTTGGGGCTTCCGTAGCAACCGGACATAAACTAAGGTTCGACAAACTCCCTGAGCCGGCATTGACAGAAGAAATTGATACTATTATTGTAGGTGGAGGAATTGCAGGACTTTCAGCTGCCAGGTTTTTGTATAAAAAGAACCATCGGAATTTTAAAGTTCTTGAACTGGAAAAGAATATTGGTGGCAACTCTGCTTATGGTGTTAATCACATTTCTGCATATCCATGGGGAGCTCATTATCTTCCGATCCCTAATCAGGAAAACTCAGAAGACCTTTTTGATTTTCTGAAAGAAGCAGATATTGTAACTTCCTTTAACAGCAATGGATTACCGGTATACAATGAATATTATTTATGTTTTGATCCGGAAGAGCGTTTGTTTATCAATGGTTACTGGCAGGATGGCATTATTCCGAATTTCGGAATATCTGATCAGGAACGAAATGAGATAAAAGATTTTCTTCTTCTGATGGAAAATTTAAGAAGAAAAAAGGGGATTGATGGGAAATATGCATTTACCATACCTGTTGACTTCTCAAGCCAGGATACTGAATTCACTGCTCTGGATAACATATCTATGGCTGAATATCTTAAGCACAAAGGCTTTACCTCCTCTCACCTGAATTGGTATGTTGATTATTGCTGTCGAGACGACTATGGCACCAATGTAAATAACACCTCGGCCTGGGCAGGCATACATTACTTTGCAGCCAGAAAAGGTGATGCAGTTAACGCATCGCCAGGCACAGTTCTTACATGGCCTGAAGGAAATGGATTTCTGGTAAAAAAGCTTTCAGAAAAATTTAAGAATGATATTATAAGCAATCAACTTGTTTATTCTGTGAATGTGTCAGGTGACAAAGTTCATGTGGATTGTATTGACAGTCAAAATCATAAAACACTCAGGTATATATGTAAGGAATGTATAATGGCAACTCCACAATTCATAACAAGTCGCCTATTGAATCGAATCTATGAAAAAAGGCCACAGACAACATTTTCATATGCCCCATGGATGGTTGCCAACATTACGCTTAAAGAATTTAAAGACAGAAAAGGAGCTCCTTTAAGTTGGGACAATGTCTTCTATGATAGCAAATCACTGGGGTATGTGAATGCCAATCATCAACATGAAAACTCTTATCATGACAAAAGAGTAATCACTTATTATCTTCCTCTTACAGATAGTGATCCTGTCAATGAAAGAAAAAAGCTCTATGAAACAGATGCTCAGTACTGGAAAAGTCACATCATTAATGATTTATCTCAAATACATCCTCAAATTGATAAAAGCATCGAGAACATTGAAATATGGCGGTGGGGACATGGCATGGTCAGGCCAATTCCAGGATTTATCTGGAGTAATGAGAGAAAGAGTGCCAGACATAATATAGATCATAAAATATTCTTTGCTCATTCTGACCTTAGCGGAATATCGATATTCGAAGAAGCCTTTTATCAAGGAACAAGAGCTGCAAAAGAGCTTTTAAAAAAGTCAAAAGTATGAAATTACTAAAAGAGCAAAAATGGATTGGAACACCAGCAAATGATCTGTTATTCATATTATCTCCACCTTTTTTCTGTCTTTTATTAATTGGCATATTTCCTGAAATTTTTTCAGAAGATAATGAAGTTTCTACTTTTCAATGGATAGTTCTTGTACTGCTCATTGATGTAGCTCATGTTTACAGTACAATATTCCGAACTTACTTTGACAAAGATGTTTTCACCAAACACAGACTAATGCTTGTAAATACGCCTGTTGTATGTTTTATAGCCGGCGTTATTCTGTATGAATTTGATGCTCTCATATTCTGGAGAGTATTAGCTTATATTGCAGTCTTTCATTTTATCAGGCAGCAATACGGCTTTTTAAGAATTTATTCTAGAAATGAAAAATTTCATTTATCTCAAAGAATAGACACAGTGATTATTTACACTGCCACCATTTACCCTATGTTATACTGGCATCTTTCAGGAGACAGGATGTTTGAATGGTTTATAAAGGGAGATTTTATCATTTATAAACAATCTGAAATATTGCTGGATGCTCTAACATGGTGCTATTTCATTATAATTCTTATTTATTTTATCAAAGAAATATACATTTCGGTTTTTAATCAACATATAAATATTCCAAAAACTCTGCTCATTACAGGTACGCTCCTTTCCTGGTATGCAGGTATTGTGTACTATAACGGAGATCTCACTTTCTCGCTTCTCAATGTTGTTTCACATGGTATTCCCTACATGGCTCTTATTTGGTTTTATGGCAGAAAGAAAAAGAAACTGGGTGTCTTTTCTGGCAACAATATTAATAACCTGGTATTTGGCTCGTTTGGATTGGTACTGTTTTTTTTTATCATTTTTATATTGGCATATGCAGAAGAAGGCTTATGGGATTCTCTTGTATGGAACAGCAGAAAAGAAGTTTTCTTTTTATTTAATTTTCTACCATCTATAACTGAGAAAGATATTCTGGCTTTCATTGTTCCTTTGCTGGCACTTCCTCAGCTGACTCATTATGTAATTGACGGTTTCATTTGGAAAATTAAAAATGATACTTATAGCTGGAAAGAGACCACGTTGGGGTAGATAAAAAGTTAAAAGTCGAAAGTTTTAAAGTTTAAAGTAAAAAAGTTGACAAGGCGATAAACCTCTGCATTAAGCCAACTTTTACTATAATACATAGTCAAAGAATATTCTTTAAATAACTTACTCAGTCATACATTCTTCCTTCAGGAAAAAGGAAATCTCGTTATAATTTTTATTTACTTTAAACTTTTAACTTTTAACTTTTCCACCAATCCCTTAAACAATTCCCCCTCTAACGCATTTAATAAAGAGCTACAGAATCCTTTTAAAATGATTTTAAGGTTTACCATATTCTATTTTTCTTTTCTGCCATTTACAGTTCTGGCACAATGGAGCGTGGTTCCTACGCTCACTGTTGGTTTTCCGGTGGGAGAATTTAGCAGAAACAATAATAACATAGGAGTTGGTCTGGACCTAAGCCTTTTAAGAGAACTCAGAGAAAGACCTGTCAGTGTGGGAGTTCAGGTTGCTTATTTAACATTCGGAAGACAACAGTCAAACGATAACATTGAGACAGTTTTTGGTAATGCTGTCAATGCGAATCTTACCATTAATCATAATATTGCATACTATCATGGAATGGTAAGATTTAAACCTTCTTGGGCCAGCAGAGTAATCCCTTTTGCTGATATCATAACAGGAGCTAAAACCATCCTCACCTTTGCCAGTGTCAGTGATAGCCAGGGTCCAGATACCCTTAGTATTAATTCATCCTTTAACAGTACATGGGCTTTCGACTTTGGCGCAGCAGGCGGTATTGAAGTAAAAATGAACAACAATATTCTTTTTAATTTAAAAAGTACTTTTCTTTCCGGAACATCCATTAATTTCATCAACCCAAGATCTGCCAGAGTTAATACCTCCAATGATCTTCTGTTTGATCAGAAAAAAGTAAACGGCAATCTGCTGATGTTTCACGCAGGCCTGAGGATTTTCTTCTGATCAATTGAAGAACTAAAAACATTTCCAAAGTAATTGAGTTTGAAGGAAAAATCGAATAACTTACCTTTTTCTTTTTCCTCCATTATGATCACGTCTATTGAAAAACTTCAGGAAGATATATTTTGTGATACGGATTATAAAATCCGATATTCTGGCTTTGCAACTACAGATGTATTGAATGTTCTTGAAAGGACATTTTATGGGACCCATGGACTTAGCTATCGCCACCGGAATGTAAGAGAAAGGGCTGGGAAAACACTCCATCCGCACTTCTTTACTCTTTACAAACGCGATACATCTATAGGCACCTTCTGCTTATCGGAAAGGATTATAATCAACAAAGGCTATCCGGAGAAAGGCTTTTACGGAAGATACCTTTCCATATTGCCCGAATATGGAGGTAAAGGATTGGGAACCTTACTAAAAGAAAAGGCTTATGATTATATCCGCAAGACAGAACCAAGGTCATTAATTATATATTCCTATATTGAAGAAGCAAACAGATATTCTCTTAACCTCTCCAGAAAACAAGGGAACAAACTTGCCGGATACTACGAAGTTCTTAGCTTTAGCAGGTTTAACCCCAAGATTTTTTCAGGATTTTCAAGACTTGAAAAAGAACGAATTGATGAATTTAAAAGACTGTTTAAAGAATATTATAGCGCGTACCAATTGGTAATACTGGATTATATTGGTCAGAACAACAACTATTTTGTAATCAGAAAAAAAGGTGAGATAATTGCCGGAGTGCAAGCTGTTCCCGCTCACTGGCAATTTAAATCGATACCAGGGCTATCCGGATTTGTCGCCCAAAACATACTCCCCTTCATTCCAAAGTTATCTAAAGTCTTTAATGCAAAGAATTATCATTTCATTGCATTTGATTCTGTATATGTTAAAGAAGGCTTCGAAAATCTTCTCCCTTTTCTTTTTGAGTCTGTTCTGGCTGCATTTAATTGTCATTCAGGCCTTTATTACGGAGATGCTAATTCACCTCTTACTAAATCCTTTAAATCAAGTGACAGAGGTTTTCTAAGTAAAATAGAATCTGAAATCCGACCTATGATAATGATATCCTCCCATAACAGTCATTCACACTGGGAACCAATGGAGAAAGGGCCCTTTTATGTTTCTGCTTTCGACCAAGTTTGATATCCATAAAATCTTATTCAAGTGATTAAAGATTTTATTAAATTTGGATACAAATTATACTTTAACAAGAAAATTTATGAAAGTAAAACACTTTACTATTATCTTTTTCTGTCTAATTACTTTGAGTTCATGCGAATGGACAACAACCAGAAGAGGACGAAATTATGATCCATCACCAATAGTTCAGAGTGAATCCAACTATTTCCTGAATGACACCAGTATATATGTTTTCGATTATGCTCCCGGAGACGTTGGAGGTAGCGAAAAAAACTACTATCCTAACGGCACACTTAAAAGCGAGGGCAACTATAACAATGGACAACCTTCCGGATATTGGAAGTTTTATTATGACACAGGAGTTCCTAAGAAAGAAGGTAACATCAATAATAACCAGTTTTCAGGTTACTGGAAGTTTTACCATCCAAATGGAAGGCTGAGAGCCGAAGGTAACTTTAACAACGGATATCAAGACGGATACTGGAAGTTCTATTACCCAAATGGGATCATGGAATCTGAAGGAAACTTTAATTTCAATCGAAAAAGAAATCATTGGAAATATTATTATGACAATGGTCGTTTATATGCGATCATCCGCTATTAATGCTGACTTGTCTTGAAAAAATTGACAGTATTTAAAATTAGTTTTTTCATTAAACCTCAAGGAATATTTCTCTTGAGGTTTTTTATTCCACTTTTTAATTTAAATATCCCACTTACTCTTTCATCGATAGCATTTTTATAAGGATCATATGATTCGTCATACTAATTTTAATCCAATTGATATGTAATAGATTTACATATTCTTTGCTACAATATTGCAATCCTCTATCTGAATGACATATAAGTTCTTTTATATATTTTTTTGCTTTTGAGCCATTTTTAAGAGCATTTAATGAACCATGGTTAGACAAAGAACCCAGTAGCTAATAATCCATAATTTTCTTTAAACAAGCATCAGTAATTAAGCATAAATAAGTGATGGTGTTGCTTACCCATAATTGCTCTGGTCAATAAAATATATAAGTCTTTAATTAAATTCGAATACTTTTTAGCCAATGTTTAGAGTTGGTAGTTTTTATATACACTCGTTTTCTTTTAACCCTGCAAATCTTAAATAAATTAAGAATAAATTCCGTCATATATTGATCTCTCGATTGATAAATTCTTGTTAGAGTACTCACAGTGGGTTAATGACCTTATGGAATACGAACATCATCTTTGGGAATACTAGTTGAATTGTAAGTTTTAAGTTTTAAGAAAAAAGACACCTGAACTCAAATTGTTCAGGTGTCTTTTATAAAAGCTTTACAAAAACAATATTTTAATTGACAATAAATTTTCCTGTAGTGAATTCTTTACTATTGTCTGAATTAAAATTATAAATATAGGTACCACTTTTTAAATCAATACCCAAATGGGTATCTACCACTCCTTTGCCAAGGTAAATGCTTTTTACATCTCTCCCTACTGAATTATATATGATAAGGGTTCCAGAGTCGTTGCTTTCCTTTTTTATTGTTAACTGGTCATTTACAGGTACAGGGTAAAAACTTAAGTTTAGATTACCTTTTACTCCATTAGAACTAACACTAAGCGGAACTTGCACTCCAATGTATAGCTGGATTGTTAGATCATTGCTTATATTACTCCAACCGTTCTTCGTCTCTCCTCTAAAAATTAAATTATATGGTGTTGTTCTTTTATGCTTTTCTTGGACAGTCATTGAAACAGAGGCCTTATATACAGGGCTTCGTTTGTTTATTGAAGAGTTCCTCGCATTTGAAGGAACCTCTTCGATTGCTATATTAAACACACCTTCTTCGTTCTGCAATTCTCCGATATAATCAAGATTAGCAAGGCTGTTTGTTGTATCCTGAAATAATACCTCCATAGTAAAAACATCATTGAGATTCAAAGGCACACTATTTCCAGGAGTTATGTCATGAGATGCTGTTACTTCAAATACTTGTCCGGATATTCGTTCTGCGCTTACAGCCACCTGGAAGTCTCTGATTACAAAACCTACCCTGATACCATTTTTCCAAAACTCCACAAGTGCAGCAAAATTGTACAATCCTTCTATTGAGGGCTTATCCCAGGTAATCTGTCCGGAATAGGGATTAATTTTAACCCCCTCAGGAATAAAATAACCTTCTACATCATTACCTCTAGCCTGTTTACAGGTAACAAGTTTATATGAAACACTATCCTTATCCGGAGAATATACAGATAGATTATTTGTAAAGGTTCTGTTTTTTTCTGCGTGAAAAATAGGAGGTGATAAAAAGGATGGACTTGAAAGTTTAACAGTATACCCAGAAACTACACCTACCATTGATTCTATATAAAATGGAGTATTGATAGAATTCGTCATATTCTTCACACCTCCCGTTCTGTTTGATTCTGAATAGCAAATAATATATGTACCAGTACCTGGATATGTATGTTCTCCTAAATAAACATTCTCATATGTATTATCATTGATCAGTCTCTTCGAAGCTCTTGTATATTCAGTTGAAGTCCCATCTCCCCAATTTATTGTTGCCGTGGGATCATCTACTCCAGCATCTACAGCTGATCTATTGCTATATACTATAAGAGATATGGAAACATTTAAATTATTTCTACTGTAAATTATTTGCCCTCCTTTAATATGGGTAGCTGAGCATTCAAAAGCAGCCCAACATATTAATGCTGTAACTATCAATAAACATCTTTTCATATCAATTTCAATGCGTAATAGAATTCCATACTTCTACAGCCCAATCTTTTTCATCCAGACTAGCAAAACAGATTGTTGTAAATATAAATGAACCTTCTTCTACTTTTACTCCCTGTAGGAGCCAATACTCTGCTTCTTCCTCTGCATTTATGTAATAGTAAACATATCCATGACCTTTTATTTTGCCATCATCATAAAGTATTTTTTCAGCACTTGGGTAATCCTCTTCACTGAGGAGTGAAGCCAGCATTTCTTCAGGAGTAGTTTCTGAGTCAAATGAATATACCGTATTTCTCACTGTTTTATCTCCAAACCAGAATACTTCTGTTTCTTCATCAAGGCCTGAGTAGAAAAAGCCAGGTACGGTAATTTTCCAATCTCCTGCAATGTCATAAGTCACTGCATTTTTTCTAAATCCAAGAGGGCTTTCAGGTATTTCAACATCTTCTTCACCTTCTAAGTAAGCTTTTATATACTCCCAATCTTTTTCAGGCACAATTACATCAGGATTCAGCTTTTTCGCTTCTTCAAAGCATTTATCAATGATTTCATAAAGCATCATCTCATCATCATCCAGTGGAGCATGCCAGCCACAATCAGCATTGAGAAGAGCTACACCTGTTCTGACGAGAAAACGAGCATCAGGCTCTTTATCCCACCATATAAAAAACTGCTTTCCGTACTTTTCTAATTCGGTAAGATCTTTATTCTGTAATTCTTCAAACCAGTTTCTGGTCCAGAAACCTAAAGAGGAAGCTACAAAGAAGTCTTTATGAGCAACTCTTGGCGTATTTGCCGGCAGAGATACAAGATACCCTTTCTGGTCATCTTTGAGAAATATGGTTGATAACATTTGTAACCATTCAGCCATACATTCCTGCAACGCAGGAAAATCTTTATTTTCCTGATAACCTGTCTCATCACCAAAGCTTTCATCATCAGTTGTTTCATTCCACACCCAGTCAATCGATAAGTCCTTACCTGCCTTTTCAAAAAACTCTATGAGGTATGCATGATAACCAGGTCCTACACTATTGGTTTTTGCTGAACAGAAAAGGATTCCTTCTTCAAAAAACAAGCTAACAGGCTCTTCACAAGGATGAAAGCTCAGATAAAGTGTATCCTCTTCAAGATCAATTTCAAGAAAAGTTGCAAAAATTCCTTTACTTTCAGCTTCTGTATAATCAGCAATTATTTGAAGAATTGATTCTGAATCGGTTGTTCCATTTACCTTCCCTTTAATCGAAAATCCTAACCCCATAAAACAAAATAAATTTTAATAAATTATAAATTGGTATACGTCTTTTTCTTTTTAAACCTTCAAAAATGGCAAAAAAAAACTGTTCATTAAAAGACTATTCAAAGATTTTATTCACACATTCAAAGATTTAAAAGCATAATGCTGAATGGTTACAGTATAAATATCCGTATAAAAGCTTTTATTCATAGAATATTGGTAAAAACATAAAGAGCTGACTATATAATAGACAGCTCCTTATAAAACTGATAAAACCAACAGTTTTTTATGGCTTAAATGGCTTATCAAATGTAATTGTTGGGTAATCTAAAACAACTTCAGCCTTTTCTCCTACTGTTTTGGTAAGCAATGCAAAATCTACAAAAACAAGTTTGCCCGGGTCTTTAATATTTGGACCACTTCCCCCAAAATCCTTGTCTGGAGTTCTGGTAAATAAACTATACTTTATGCTAATCAATTTCCACCCCGTGAAATTTAAAGAAACTTCATATTCATATGCATCATCCTTAGTACCAAGATAATTTTCAGGTATCCCATAAGGTAATTTTGAATCAGAGTCATGCATCAACGATACCTTCAACTTAGATGTATTGCTTCCGTTTCCATAAACAAAAACATTAACATAAAAATCTTTAGTTGCTGAAGTAAGAAAATTATCTGGTAATGTTCTCCTTACTGAACCAATATAATAATCATAGTTATCATCTATTCCAGACAATTTAAAGGCATAATTTCCCTCAATTACCGGGGTAGAAACTTTTTCCCCAACAGTTCTCTTCGGATAAGGACTATAAAACCAATCACGATTATCATATTTAAATCCTTCAAAACCACTTCCCATCTCAGTCGCACCTGGATAAATTCTTGCTTTGGTGATTTTAAAATTCAGCTTATAAGTATCGTTAAACCCAAGAATAGAAAGAATTGCTTCCACTTCCTCGCCTGATTTAAAGAATAATAGGTCATCATGTGTTCCTAACCACAATGAATTACTTTCATCCACTTTGTCACTTAAACCAGTAATGGTTTTTACTGCTTGAGAAGTCAGTCCTTTCAACTCAATTGTCCAGGTGACTTTTTCATTAAATTGTGCTTTGAAAAATTGCTGATCGCCGGTTGCAAAATTTACGTTACTCAGATTAAGCGAAAAATTTGAAACCAGATTAAACCCAGAACTTGCCGCTTTATATTCAGGACCAATAAAATCCTTTTTTTCCTCCTTTTGGCAAGCACTGAAAAATAATAGTAATGGAATTACATAATAAAAAATCTTTTTCATAAGAGTAGTTTTTGTTTACCCTTAAGATAAAAAAATATAACTAAAAATAAAAATAATACAAAAAAATACTAAAAAAGCATATCCTTATCCATTCTCTTTTTGTCCTTTTTAGCTTCTTCTAACCCACGTTCGCTTTTAGGGATTTCAATAACGCTGCCTGATTTTTCATCGGCTTTCATTCTCTTCTTTTCAAACTTCACGTTTTCCTTGGCATGTTGCTTATCAAGATTCTTCTCCGATTTAGATCTTTTCTTCAAAGCCTTCTGCTCACTTTTAACACGATCTTTCGTATCATTTCCTGAGCTATTACTATTACACCTTAAGGAAAAAGCTCCTAAAACAACAACAAAATAAGTGAATAACCTTTTCATACATTCCCCCATTTTAAATTCAACATCTGGCGAATAAAAAGGTTATAATCTTTCCCTTAAACTCCCTTAAAGCGTTAAGGTCTAAAACGTGGTTGGGATTGTATAAATTTATTCATTATTGTATAAACTTATTCATTAAAGAGACTTTCAGATGAGGTCCTTCTATAATCAAAAAAGCTCTTGGTTTCTCAGAACCAAGAGCTTTTTGTATAAATATCAGAATGTTTGAAAATTAATGAGCATCGTATATAACTACTTTCTCAAAATACTGCCTGAACTCTTCCAGAAATGCCTTATGTACCGGATGCACCTGATATACGTCATGACCGGCAAGGTCTTCAAATACGATTACTAATGAAAATGTATAAGTGGTATCCACAACAGGTCTGCTAATAGGAGCCGGAGTTCCTACATACATAGACTTTATAGTTTCCACTTTAATGAGAGAATCGAGTCCGGCACGAAATGCCTTCTTCTGATCTTCGGTAGTATCGGCTTTCAGCCAGAATAAAACGTGATGGGTAAGCATTGAATGAAAATTTTAATGACCAAGACAAATATAAAATGAAGGATTGAAATAAGAGTTATGTTCATTTAAAAGATATTGAAAAAAATCAGCAAACACTTCTTTCAAATTAAGTCGCAATACATTTAATCCATTATCATTCAAAGCTCAGCTTTTAAAACTGCTGTAAATAAAAGAGAAAAGGGTTCCCCCCTAATCCCTTTTAATTATTTTCATAACTTCGTTCTCCTGAAAACTTATCTCCATAAAACCCAGCCACTATGCGAATTCCATTGATTATATTTTCATTGAATTCATGAAGCTGCTCAGAAGGTACCCAAAGTTCTTCATAGATTTTACCTCCTACATTCTCCACTTTAAAAGTAAGAAAGTATTCTTCCTGAATTTCAAACTCTGTAACAAAACCGGCATATCCGGAAGACTCATCCTCTGTGTTCCACTCTTTTGCTATCTGGGCTGCATATTCAAAATTCAACACAGGATAAAAAATAGGCTGCCATGAAAAACGAGGAGGATAGGCTTTCATCCCGGACTCTTTTATAAGTTCAAGCTCTTTCACTCCTACTGGTCTGAATAATTTCTTTAATTTCAAAAAAATAAAATATTGATGTAACTTATTTAAATGGGAACTTCAACCCCATCTCTCTTAATTTTAACATAGCTTCCGCATTACCTCTTGCATCATCAACAGGATTATGTGTATGCTCTGTCTTTCGGAATCTCTTCCATTCCGAACTTTTCATGATATCTCCTACCATACCTGAATACAGGTCTCCGATGCGTCTTCCGCTGAATCCAAAAGGATTTCTACCCTAAATAATAGTGGAAATAATAATTAATCCATTGCCAGTCAAAGGCAAGGTTATCTGAAAGAAACACAGGTTTGCCTTTTACATTTTCCTTGAGCCACAACTCAAATTCTGACATCACAGTATGTGGTTCATCAAAGGAGGAATGTTCCTCTCTTGTAATCCCGCTTACAGCAAGTGCGTCAGGCATCCAAGCCTCAGAGACTGGTTTCACTTTTCCATAAAATGTCTTTGACAACAAAGGTTCTAACACAATTGCTCCGAAGCTCACCATACTATACTTTCCGGGAATCGGACCATCAGCCTCTACATCTACTATTACTAAACTCATAATTAATCTTTTTAAACATTTACAATCTCGGATCTATGGCTTCGCTTTCCAGAGCCAATACTCCGAATATACATTCATGTATTTTTCTTAAAGGTTCTTTTCTCACAAACCTTTCTAATCCCTCTGCCCCCAAAGCAAACTCACGCAAAGCGAGCGCTCTCTTTCCTCCTACACTCCGTTCTTTCAGCCTTGTTAAATTTTCAGGAGCAGAATAGGTAGGACCATAGATAATCCTTAAATACTCTTTTCCTCTACATTTAATAGCCGGCTGTAAAATACCCTTTGCCCCCTTGCTGATAAAGTTTAATGGTTTTATTACCATTCCTTCTCCACCGGATTCGGTCAGGTGGTTCCACCAGTTTGTGACTTCATTTTTTGCTTCTTCATTCTTTAAATCAACAACTTTATAAGGCGTAACAATTAACAATCCCGTATCTGCCTCACAAATGGACCTGATATTTTCCATGTGCCAGATATGATCTTTGTCAGTGTGCACAACGCCTTCTGTTGCAAGGATGTGGAATGGCGCCAATTGATAATCATCCAGTGAATTGACAGTCCAGCAATACTGCCTGTATGAATCTATAAACCTTCCGGACATCTCATTCTTAGAAACAAATTCTGTCAATAAGCTATCCGCTGCTATACCTCTGTCTTTGGCCATCTGAAGGGCCTCTGTAACAAATGGCAATGCAGCAGCAGAAGCAGCCCCTACAGCAGCATATTGATCCTTAAGCAATGCCTGAGCCTTTGCTGACCAAGGCATTAACTCACAGTCAAGACAAACCCAATCTGTTTTAAACTTATCCCAAAAGCCGGACAAGGTTAAAGCTCTATTGATCCTCTCCAGAAAGTCTTTTTCCAGTTGGTCTTCGTGAAAGAACGCTCTGCCCGTTCTGGTATAACAAACACCAATACCTTCATTTCCCACTCCAAAGGTTTTGAGTGCTGCATTTTCATCTTTACAGACAATAACAGCAGCTCTTGAGCCCATATGCTTTTCTTCACACACAACAGTCTCCACACCTTGGGTCGCATAATACTTTAATGCTTCTTCCGGATGCTCCAAATATCCTGCTCTTGTACTTGTTTCAGAAGGGGACATTGTCGGAGGTAAATAGATCAGCCACTTAGGGTTAATAGCGAACCTGCTCATCACCTCCAGAGCTGCTATGCTGTTATCTTCTCTTATAGTTATATTACCTAACAACCGAGTTTCCACAATATGTTTACCACGCACATCATCAATCTCCAATAAGTCATCATGCTCCTGCTGAAACGAAAGCCCCGTCAAGGGATTATAGTCAAGCGGTCTTGATGGTTCAAAATATGTCTTCTCTGCATTTACAGAAATAACTTCCTTCTCAGGATATCTCAATGCCGTGAGTTTTCCTCCGAATACGCAACCGGTATCAATGCATATCGTTCTGTTCAACCACTGAGGATTGGGGATAGGTGTGTGACCATATACCACCATTGCTTTTCCTTTATAATCGGAAGCCCAGTTATATCTGACGGGAAGTCCGAATTCATCCGTCTCACCAGTGGTTTCTCCATACATACAAAACGTTCGAACAGCGCCTGAACCTCTTCCATGCATTTCCTCTTTCAAACCAGCGTGGGCTACAACAAGATTCCCTCCATCCAATACATAGTGACTAACAAGTCCTTCAAGAAAGTCCTGCACCTTTGATATAAATTCCGGCTCCTCCGCGGATAATTGTTCTACCGTTTCCGCAAGACCATGTTTTAATTTAACATCAGATCCTTTCAGCTTTTTTAAAAGCTTTGCATCATGGTTTCCTGGAACACACAAAGCAGAACTATCCTGAACCATGCTCATCACAAGTTTTAAAACTTGGGGAGTCTTTGGACCTCTATCCACAAGGTCTCCCAGAAATACAGCTTTCCTGCCTTCGGGATGACGCACCTTTATTCCAAAATTAACAAGATCATATGCTACAGATTCGAATGTATAATTCAGCTCCTTCAACAACTTCACAAGCTCATCATAGCAACCATGTACATCACCAATGATATCAAAAGGGCCAGACAAGTGCTTTAGATTATTATATAAAGGATCTCTTGCTATACCTTGTATTGATTCAACTTTCTCTTCTGAGTTAAGGATATGAATATGTCTGACACCTTCCCTCCCTAGGTATTTCAAAGATCTTCTCAACTGTGACCTTTGCATTGGTATCACATGAGGACCAAAATTTCTATCCGTACGGTTTTTATTCCTATCCTGCAAAAGCCTTTCAGGAAGGTCCAGCACAATGGCAACAGGAAGGCAATGGTATTCTTTAGCCAGGCTTATAAAGTCTTTTCTTGCCTCCGGTTGAACGTTGGTTGCATCTATAACTGTCAACAAACCTCTTTTTAACCTGATACCAGCAATATATTTTAATACATTAAAGGCATCCTCCGTTGCGGTCTGATCATTTTCGTCGTCTGACACAATAGCTCTGCAGAAATCAGAAGTTAAGATTTCCGTACTCCTAAAGTGCTTTCTTGCAAACGTACTTTTACCAGATCCCGACGCTCCTATAAGCATCACTAATGCTAACTCCGGTATTTTTATTTCCATACAATTCTAATTCTTTATTTTAAATACACCCATTTGACTTGGAGCACCGACTTCCACATCCCAATCACCAATAGGCTCAAACCTCACTTCATAATTATACTTTGTTGCTATTCCGGAAGCCCATTTTTCAAACTCTGCTCTTGTCCACTCGAAACGGTGGTCACTATGTCTGAATGCTCCTTCATTTAATGATTCATATTTAACATTGTATTCAGCATTTGGAGTCGTGATAACTACAGTTAATGGCCTTGCAGATTCAAAAACCACCCTCTCAAAGGAAGCGAGTCTTGAAAGATCAAGGTGTTCTATCACTTCAATAACAGCAGCTGCATCAAAACCTTTCAATCTTTTATCTCTGTAAGTTAACGAACCATGAATTAATCCGAGCCTATCCTTTTGCTTCTGAGGTATCCTTTCGTAATTCAGCCTGCTCTTTGCATTTTCAAGAGTGCGATAAGAAACATCCATTCCTACAATGTTATTGAATTGCGCTTCTTTCATAAGCAATTTTAACAGTTTACCTTCTCCGCAACCTAAATCGACCACACTTTGCGCTCCGGAAAGTTTAAGTTCGTCTAGAGCTTTATTAAGCCTTTGCTGATGAAGAGATATTTTTCTTTCTTCTTTTACGTTATCGTTGGAACTTACCTCCTCCTCTTTGTTATCTATAATCTCTTCTTCAGAAAGTCTGGACTTGGCTAATCTGGTGAATGCTCCTACGTTCTTCAGATACCTTTTTATAATCAGTTCTTTTTCCGGATGTTGCTCCAACCAGCCATTTCCTTTTTCTTCAAGCTTCTGAACTTCATGCTCGCTTATCCAGTAATGCTTATCATTATCCAGTACCGGAATCAAAACATAGAGATGAGCTAACAGATCTTTCATCTTTAACTCATTCCTAAGAGTCACAGAAAAATATCTGCTCATGCCCCATTCAGGAAATTGAGGATCCAATTCATATCTCTTCAGTTCGACCTGATATCCCAATGGTTCAAACAGACTTCTTAAAAAAGCTTCTCCTCCTCGTGATGGCAGCACCTGTATATTCACTTCCAATGGAAGTACCCTATCAACCAGATAAGGTTTGTCTTTACAAATCCCGCCCATAGCAGATCTGAAGGCTTTGCTGATAGCAACAGACATAAAAGAAGAGGCTACATAAGGCCTGTCATTTACATAATGCTCCAAGGCAAACCCCTCTCCTGAAGGTCCTTTATGATCACGCACCAGAGCTATTGGATCAACATCAAGAAGCAACGCTATGGTAGATCTTTCCTCTGAAGATTCAGGATAAAAGACATGCATCTTACCGAAAGACATGTCAAAGCTTTGCAACTTGTCGGGATGCTTGTGCATAATATATCCCAAATCTGTCGCAGGTTTATGTGTTGTAGTAATAGTTAGTAACATTGTAAGTTGGAAGCTTAAAGCTAAAAGCTTAAAGCTGAAAGCTGAAAGCTGAAAGTTTAAAGTTTAAAGTTGGTATAAAATAACAAAGCCCGGATAGTAATGTCCGGGCTTTATATGTAAAAGAATACTAATGCTATTCAATAACAACAATCCCGAAAAAAGTACAGAGGGTACTCTGACCTTTGCAGATTTTTGAAAATATTAAAGATTGATTGCTGTTTCATTGTTTTAAAAATTCGAACACAAAGATAATAAATAGATTTTCAATTTTCAAAATCCCTTTTCATTAAGAATATAAACTTTCACGCATAGCTACCAGAAGGTTCTCTGCTCTGTTTAAATCCGGGGCATCCGGAAGGTCGCTCTTTTCATAGATTTCATGTATTCTGTCGATCTTTTCTTCTGCCTGCTTTACAAGATCTTCATACATAAAATTGCCTTTGCGGATACTTAATAAATGTTCTCTGTTTTGCCTTCTCACAATAACTCTTTTATATAATGCAATTTCTTCAGCCATATCAAGCAGTCTGAAAACGTGCATCATATTCTTTGCATCATAGTTCTTTCCATGTGCAACTGTATTTTCATACCGTTCATTGTTTCTCTTGTCTACCCAATCCCAATATTCTTTGTATTCTTTGCAATAAACAGAGTAACCATTCCTGTTGAAAGATAAAATACCTTCGGGCTGAATTCCCTTCGGTACAGAACTTAATACAACTTCATTAGCTGACTCTTTATGAATAACACCATTGAATTTAAACACATTGTCTAAATCATAAAAGAGCGCATATATATCATTCATATGGGCAACCTTAACCAGGCCGCATTTACTCTGATCATATCCTTTCTCTACAAGCCAATCCTTCAGTGAAATTGCTCCCTGATCTTTTGCAACAAAACAAAAATCCAGAACCGACTTTCGTTCTTTCTCAATAGGATTGCTGATTTTTTTATTCAATCCCTTTGCCTTTTTAATCTGAGTCATTGCATACTCACCAAATGTAGTCTTGCACAACCTGGATAAAAACATTTCAGGCTTTATAAGATTCATTAAAGGATCTTTAAACAAGATACAATCTTCCGGAGAAGAAAGAAGGTCCAATAAGTTAGGGTTGTTTTTAACCAACAATTCTATAAACCTTTTTAACTCATAAAAGACAGTATCATTGGTTTCATTATTTACCTGATCAGTATAGGTTAATCCGTAAAAATCTTTTTTTGAAAGAGCAAAAACACCTTTAATATCCGTATCAGAAGTCGGCAGGTCAAGACCATAAGCTCTGCTGCCACTGATGCATTCCAAGAGTATCTTGCTTTTACTTTTTACATATTCAATATTCATCACACCTCCTGCTTAAAAGATTTAGACAACAAATTTCTGAAAATATTATTAAGTACTTCTGTAGAACCAGTTGATTTTTCAAGCTGCGTTGTATATAATTCACTCTCTCTAATTTCGTTCTCTATAAATTGATTCAATAAACGAGAGGAAGGAATTGTATCTCCTTCTGAATTATCCTTCTTGCGGACTAATAACTGATCTACTAATTCATTAACAGCTCCTTCATCTTTAATCAAGGTCCTAAGTATACCAAATTCCATTGGTGGAACTGTTTGCTTCTCCCTCATCCATCTGCAAGCCAGTGAGGACCTTAATGCATAAAGGTATTTCTTTATTTTTACTGTATCACTCTGTAAATCATTTTTAAAGGGATTAATTGTCATCCCTAAATAATGATGCATTCCCGCTCTTAAAGAATAATAGTCTTTTAACAGATCAATCAATTGCTCTTTAAATGCCGGCTCTTCTTTGTAGATAATCGGAGACTGAAGCCATTCAAAGATAACAGCATTAGAGGACCTAAAAAGCTTCAGAGCCTTACGTATATCCCAGCCACTTATATCTAAAAGGTCATTAATAGGAAAATCCAAAGTATCCTTGTAATCATCAATACTCAAATACCATTCCTTCGGTCTTATATAAATAAATCTCACATCATAGTCACTGTCTCTGGATGGAAATCCCCAGGCTCTGCTACCTGACTCACATGCATAAAGTATCTTGACATTTTCCCGTCTTTCAATTTCTAGAATTTCTTTCTTTATTACTTCCTGCATTCTTAATAAGTTTAAAGCAAAAAGTTCAAAGCTTAAAGTTTTTACGTTTGAACATTTTATTAGTTTACTACTAAATTAAAGAAATGAGCAACAATTCGAAAAGAGTACAAGTTGCTCTACCACTGAGCTACAGAGAGATTTTAGTATTATATTCTCTTTGATGGGATTCGAACCCACGTCCTACCGAGTGAAATCCGAAGTAACTCTTTTCTACGGCATCATTCTTTTAAGCTTAAAGCAGAAGGCTTAAAGCTTAAAGTATTTTGAATTCATCCATTTTAAAATAAACAGGCAATAATTCAGACAGAGAGATTTTCATTGATCGGTCGAAGTATCTCTGCCTTACGGCACTGTTCACCACTAAGAGCAATATTCAATAGGAGTCAAATTCAGCATTGCTGCTGATGCAGGGATCGAACCTGCTAACCATAAAGTCAACCACGAAGTATCTCCCATTTACGACATCTTAATTTTTTTTATTAAAAACCGAAAGCAAAAAGCGAATCAGGGTGGAGACCGCTATTGAGGATTTGCACCTCTTCCTGACATTAGTCAGGACCCTACCCCAAAGTGAGCGAAGTATTCCGATTCTACGGCATTTCAATTTTTATCTCCCAAACCTAAAGTATTCTCTAAAAGAGAACAGCTTGAATTAACATATTCTTACAACTTAATACGTATTCCTTACAATTTAACGTAATCCTGGTGAGATTCGAACTCACATTCTCGTTTCCGAGCAGTATGGCTGTAAATACGCTACCCTAAGATATTTCCTTAGAAATATGTCGGTGCACTGTACACTCTACTCATTGCAACGAATAGTCGCAACCTAGATCTATCCATACATTCGTGGCGAAGTCCAATTTTTCCACAGCTTTTCCTTTTAAGCTACAGGATCATTTTTATTTAAATGATAAGCCATGTGAAAAATCTGGCCAACCTTCTCATGGAACAGCGTAGGGCTTTACCCTACGCTGACACAAAGCCGCCCTTCCAGGACTCATCCCCATACTATCATAATCAATTCAATTCATAGAATTAATACTCCTTGACTTTAAACTTTTCACTTTCAACTTTTAACTTTAAGCCTTCCGCTTTAAGCTTAAACCAACTCCATCTCTTTAATTTTTCTGATAGCAGACGCTCCATCCTCTATCGCTTCGAGCACATCAAACACTTTGTCAGACCAACCAGCAATAAGAAAGACATCGTTATCTTCTATACGCAATGGAGTATTTCCATATCCGGCTAAATCGAAAAGATAAAGCTTTGCCTGAGGAGCTATTTTCTTATAGTCTTTCCAGGAACGTGCTAATGAACCTCCTCCACCTGAACTGTTCCATAGTTGACAATCTGTGAAAATCATTATTTTATCCATCACGATTTTTCTCAGATACAAGTCATCTATCACGAGGTGTCCATTGGTGGAATAGCCCACTTCACCTTCTCTTCGGTAAAACTCTCCTACATTTGTAAGCACTCCTTTATTAGGCATGTTGATGATTTTCCATTTATCCCCGAACATTCCGGAAATTACTCTTTTGGATTTTGACTGCATCAGCATTGCCAGCATCAACCCTATATCATAAAGTAATACTTTACTCCTGGCAGATACGGGCTTTTGCATTGAACCTGAAACATCACAGGCTACTACAACCTTTGTCGCTTCATCAAAACCTTTTATATTCTGAGCGCTTGCCATAACTGCATTCTCAAGAGCGCTAAGGACCATTGCAACGAAATCAGACTTCAACTCTTTTACTTCTCTGTAAGCCGCAAGAAATCTGAACGGAAACTGTTTAGACCTTGCAACAGCATGAGCATTACTCAGTCTGGAGCACACCTTTTGCATGTAAACGTAGTCTACATCTGCTTGAATGATATTACGAAGGTTTCTAAGCAACGCCATATATCCCAGCTTTTCACTTTCAATCAGTTCTTCCCACTTGACTTTGAAAGCAGCTGCTTTTTCCTTTTCGTCAGCAAAATTTGTTTGTCCCAAAGCAGATAGTTCTGTTTCCCAGGTATATGGTACTTCAAGTGACTTAGAAGCTATCTTATTGAAAATATTTTGTTGCTCATCATCTTTAGCTTTTGGATGGACCAGAAACAAAGCATCTCGAAGTTTTACTTCTCCATCTCGGTTATACTTGGCAAATTGATACTCATCAAAGCTGTTAAATGCACCAGACAGTCCTTTCTGCACTTGCTTTGAGAGCTTATTCAGCTTTTTTGTTCCAGTTCTGCCATTTGACAATTGGTAATACGCCAATAGTTCCATTATTTCATCCGCACGTTGTACTACTCCTTTTACAGTCTTGCTTACAAGGTCTGTACCCGAGCAATACTTTGCAAGCTCAACCGCAAGAACCAACGGAACACTTCTCATATGCATAGATGTTCGAGCATATACAGCGAGCTTGGCGACAAACTTTGGATCATTGCTTACCATGAGACTCTGAATTCTCTTCAAACGTTCATCTCCGCTTTCATAAAATGAATCGCTTAGCCCCGCAGTTACAACTGCAGAATAAAGCTCCATCTCTGGAGTTAATTCATAAGCTTTAGCTCCTTCGTAGTTTGTCACTACATTTTTTCCTTTTAAAAAATTGAATCGCATCGTTGTATCTTTTTAATTACTTTATCGGTATTTCTTGTTATCCCCGATTGACAATTCAAAGTTGAAATTAAACTACGCAACCATTTTGCGCACAAATATTTTTTTTTAAAAAAATATTAAATAATAATATTTATCAATTACGCAGAAAAACTGCGCTGATATTTTTTATGCACTATGTTTGCAGAAATCTATTATTAATCAGAGTATTTATATATACTTACAACCTTTTACTCTGAGCATCTCATGAATCAACTATACTTTATAAAAAAAGAAAAGCTTGAATGGCGGGAAACCACCGCTCCTGTTATTAACGGCAGCTTACAAGCCATTGTAAGACCCTTTGCAGCGGCTAAATGTGATCTCGATGATATTTATCTATTCAACAATTTGAATACAAAACTTAATATCGGTTCTGTATTGGGAATAGTAAATAAGGATTTTCACAGATTGTTTGGACAAAATTTTTTCAAAGGTCCGTTTCCATTCGGTCATGAGTGTGTGGCAGAGGTAGTAGAAATCGGAGACCAAGTAAAGACAATAAAACCCGGAGATATAGCCACAGTTCCGTTTCAAATATCTTGTGGCAGCTGCATCAATTGTAACAATGGAGTTTCAGGATCATGCAGCAATACTCCCCCTATATCTGCCTATGGATTTGGTACCCATCTCCAATTTGGCGGAGCTATGTCTGATCTGATAAAAGTGCCTTATGCTGATGCAATGCTTTTAAAAATATCTGAACATATTGATCCTATTCATCTGGCCAGTCTTAGTGACAATATTCCGGATGCCTATAGAAATGTCGGTCCTGAGCTTGAAAAAAATCCTGATAAAAGCATTCTCGTAATCGGAGGAAAAGTAAAAAGCATTGGTCTTTATACAGTATTGATTGCAAAAGCCATGGGGGCGTCTAGAATTGATTATATGGACTATAGCAATGAACGGTTAGAGCTGGCTAAACGATGCGGAGCTAACAATGTTTATGGATTCTCTTCCAAAATCACTGAACAATATGATATAGTGGTAGAAGCAAATTCTGATAAACAAGGGTTATTCAAAGCGATAAAATTTGTCAGACCAAATGGTTTAATATCCAGCTCTGGCATCTATTTAAAGAAAATGAAAATGCCTTTAATAGAAATGTATAGTAAAGGTGTTACATTCAAAACAGGTATTGCAAATGCCAGACCCGATGCTGAAAAGGTTTTAAAACTAATAACAGCTAAAAAACTAAATCCTGAATTGGTAACAACAAAGATTGACTCTTGGGACAATGCAATTGAAGCTTTTCTTACAAAAACAACTAAAGTCATTGTTAACAGACCTAGACTCTTTTCCTCAAATTAATTTGGGACTAAACAAGATCAACTGTCCTTTTTGTTTTTTTTGCTGGCTTAGAATTTGTCTTCCTGCCTTTTTTCCCGATCCATATTAATACTCCTGTAAGAGGCAGGGATGCTGCAATCAGGGCTGCAAAGAATGCTAATATCTGACCGGGTAAGCCAATTATTTTCCCTACATGGATGTCATATATCATAAATCCGAATTTATCAGCACTGCTCTTACTTTCGTAAGGACTGCATTTTAATTCTTCTCCGGTATTTTTATCAAAAAAATACTGACTTCTTTTAACAAAATTATCCTTGTTATGCATTGCAGTAACCACAACCGGAGTTTTTTTACCTTCAGGAAAAGTCATATAAAAAAACGCTCCTTTTATATTCCTTTCTCTGATATTCTTCTCTATAATATCTATAAGGTCAGGAGAAGCTGCGTGAGTGGTGTCTGAAAAAACTTTCTTCTCTTCAATTACAGGTTTTCCTCCATTAGCAATCCATTTAACAGGTGGCCTGAACCATTCAAAGGCAAACCAGAGGCCTGTCAGAGATATTATTAAGGCAAGCGTTAATGAATAAAATCCGGGGATATTGTGCAGATCATAATTCTTCCGTTTCCATTTTGTAGTAACCTTCCATTTGAAGTAAAGACGTTGCTTTATAGCTGCTTTGTTTTTGGGCCACCACAGCACTAAGCCTGAGATCAGCATTACAACAAATATTAGTGTACTCCATCCCACAATCTGATGACCTATTTTATTCAAAAGCAAGTCGTAATGAATTTGCAATACAACATTAAAAAACTCCCACTTTGTATCTTCTACAAACAGAACCTCTGCAGTATATTGATCTACGAATGCCATTTTATTATAGAGCACTTTGCTGTTATAAGTTAGAGCTTCTTTTTCTGTCTTTGAAGCTCTGAAACGGTAGGCATAAGAAGTTTCAGGAATATAGTGAAGGAAAGTAATCGGATATTCATCTCCTAATGTCTTTTGTGCACTTTCTTTAAGCTTTCTTATTGGTAATGGTTTAATGCCTTTGCTTTTTACAAAATATCTGTCAGCATAAAACAATTCCTTTAATTCTGATTGAAATGCATAAATACAGCCGGTAATCCCCAATATAAACACCACTAGCCCGGACAACAGTCCGAGCCAGAGATGTATTTGACCAATTATTTTTTTTATACTGATCTTAGAATTTGTATGCGACACTTGCAAGGAAGTTAATTGGTTTCTGAGGAGTTCCGGTAGGATTCCAATAATGTTCGTTTAACAGGTTATTACCTTTAAGGGTAATTCTGTACTTAGGGCGATCATAAAATACTGATGCATTCAAAAGCGTATAAGATGGTAATACAAATGAGTTAGTGCTTTCAAACCATGATTCGCCAATATAATTACCACCTACACCCAAACCTACCCCATCAAGAACTCCATCAAGTATAGTATAGCTTACCCAAAGGTTACCAATATGTTTAGGACTCGCTGTTACATACTTATTTTCTAAAGTAGTAGAAGCTTTTGTATATTTATTTTCGTTATTGGCATATCCTGCTATGATGTTAAATCCTTTAACCGGATTAGCTATCAATTCAAGCTCATAACCTTTACTTCTTTGAGTACCGTCCTGAACAGTAAAATTCTTGCCGCCAATAACATCAATACGAGTGGAATTTTTAACAGATATATCATAAAAACTGATGCTTCCTGCCAATTTATTCTTTACAACATCAAATTTGGCACCTACCTCCAACTGATTAGCATATTGAGGATTGAGCACTAAAACTGTATTGTCTGGCTGATTAACAGGACCTAAGTTTACAAAACCATTCATATAGTTTGCAAATAAAGAAACTTTATCTTTAACAGGCTGATACACCAAACCTAATTTAGGAGACAAAGAAACCTGCTCGTATGCACCTGAATAGGTAGCTTTAGACAGGTCATAGTTACCTTTAGTTGAATACTTATCTATACGCAGGCTCAACATTACCATAAAATCAGAAGTAATGTTCAGCACATCGGATACATAAGCGCCAAAACTTTCAGACTTAAAGGTGGTAGCACTGAATCCACGTTTAGAAGAAATTTCATTGATCTTATCTCCACTATAATCATTAACCGGCTTATTAATATTTATAGTATCATAAGTCGTCATCGCAGTCCTATTAAGGGAGTTATAATTCTTATTGTAATCCAGTCCTATTACTACCCTGTTTCTAAAAGGACCTATTTTAAAATCGCCTATGAAATTTTGCTGAGCCTGAATATTACCAAAAGTTTCCGGAGTCTGGTTTCTGAATTGTCTATACAATGTCGAATCAGTTATATAAGATAAAGTTGTCCAGATAAAGTCCTTATAATATCCTTCAGAATATAAGAAATTAGTCTGTGACTTCCATTTATCTGAAAACTTATATTCCATTTGCCCCTGTACATTGTTGACACCGTTATTAATGCCAGCGCTGTTATTTATTAATGAACGATTATAAGGAAGTTTCAAATCTTTGAAGTTCCTTACTTTCACATTCGTCATATTTCCAATAGCTGTGCTCAGATTGGTATAGTTTCCTCTTGTGAAATCAGCGTCCACCGTAAATTTCAGTTTATCATTTACTTTATAGATAAAGCTTGGTGCAATGGTATAAATCTTTGCAAACCCCTGATCCTGGAAAGATCCTTCTGATTGCCAGGCAGTATTCAATCTGAACAGCACATTCTTTTTCTCATTAAGAGGCGTATTTATATCTGCTGTAACTCTTGAAAGATTATAGCTTCCCATTGTCATTGTTAACTCTCCGGCCTGTATATCATAAGGGTTCTTAGTTACATAATTATAGACACCTCCGAAAGAAGTATTTCTATTACTACCGAACAGAGTTCCTGAAGGTCCTCTCATTACCTCTACACGCTCAAGAATTATCGGGTTCAGAAGAAAGATTGCACTTGTGACCATGCCATTTCTCAATCCATTGGTATTAGAAAAACCTCTGATGTTTAAACCCTGAGAACCACCTGCTGAAAAGTTTGGAACAGCTCCCGGAATATTTCTATACATGTCAGTTCTTTCCATTACCAACTGTTCCTTCATCAGTTCTTTTCCCACAACGTTATATACCTGGGGATTTTCCATGTTCTTCAGTGGCATTCTGGCAACCTGCTCGCTTTCGGCTTTCGCAAACTTTTGTCTTCTAATTAGAATTTCTACTTCATCCAGTTCATGAACATCATCAGAAAGGACAAGACCAGTGACGAAGTTTGTTTCACCTCCCACAACTTCTATTGATTTCTCAAGAGGTTTGAAACCAACTTTTAGGATTGCCAGAACAGTGGTACCAGCAGGAACATTATCTATAATAAAGGTACCTTTTGAATCGGTGATAGCAGAAAGATTAGTACCTTTTACTGTAACAGCCGCATGCTCCAGCTTTTTTCCTGCAGAATCCTGTACTATACCGGATATACTTCCGAAAACTCCTTGCCCTATACTTAAATGAGGGAAAGACATTATCCCTAATACTATAAGAAGATTAAAAAATACTCCCCTTTTCAACATTTTAAGAAAACAATACATATATACTATTTAGACTAAATTAAAATAAAGATACAAGATTAAGTATTATTTAGAATCTTTACAAATAGTCAAAAAAGTAAATGAAAAATGAAGCAAACTTTCTAATTGAATATTGAGCTTTTTAACTCCCCATCAGATTAAACCCTACCTCCGCATAGAGAAAAAATTCTAAATCCATTTAGAAAATAAAGCAATACAAGTTAAAACAAAATACACAATAACTTAACAATCATACTATTAACAGAAAGTTTCATTTTTTTACAAAAATTTTATTTCAACAAATTAAGTGAAAATAAAAAAATAGCTATATTTGTCTACTAATTCTATATAGTATATATAATATATTTAATATTAATTAAAAAAACTTTTAACAGACTAAATTTTAAAGCCTTCGAAACTTTCACATTTAAACTTGAACTTATAATGACTAAAACACTACAATTTATTATTGCCTTCCTCCTCATTGGAAGTTTTGCATTTGCGCAAAATGACCTTAAAGGAACTGTAAAAGATAATCAGGGCTTACCCCTACCAGGTGCTATCATTTTAATAAAAGGAACAAGTGCAACAGCAGCTTCTGATGCGGATGGAAATTTTTCCATAGAGGCTCCTAAAGACTTTCCTTATTATGTACAAATAACTGCAACCGGCTTTAAAACTCTGGAGCTTCAAATCACTTCAGAAACCGCTACTCCGCTTAATCTGTCGCTTGCTGTAGATGAGCTGCTGGATGAAGTTGTGGTAACTTCAAGAAGAAGAAAAGAGGTTGCCCAGGAAATTCCAATTCCGATTTCTGTTGTTGGCGGCTCTCAGGTCGAAAACTCTGGCTCATTTAATGTGAACAGAGTAAAGGAACTTGTACCAACTGTACAACTTTATTCTTCTAACCCTAGAAATACAACGCTTAATATCCGTGGACTTGGTTCTACATTTGGTCTTACCAATGATGGTATTGATCCAGGTGTTGGATTTTATGTAGATGGCGTGTACTACGCTCGTCCGGCAGCAACTACGCTTGACTTCATTGACATTGAACAAATTGAAGTATCTCGAGGTCCTCAGGGAACACTGTTCGGCAAAAATACTACTGCAGGTGCATTCAACATTACTACACGTGCTCCAAGATTCCAGCCTGGTGCTAACTTTGAAGTAAGCTATGGTAACTATGGCTACATACAGGCAAAAGCTTCTGTAACAGGTCCTCTTACCAAAAATCTTGCTGCTCGCGTTTCCTTTTCAGGAACCCAGCGCGATGGATTGATTTACAATGTAAGATCATCAAAATACATCAATGACCTTAATAACATAGGAGGTAGAGTTCAACTACTTTATAACCTTACGGATAATATCAGATTAACGCTTGCTGGTGATGCATCCAGACAAAAGCCGGAGGGCTATGCACAGGTTATAGCAGGAGTTGCTCCAACTCAACGTGCTGCATATCGCCAGTTCAATCAGATCATATCTGACTTGAATTATACACTTCCAAGCCAAAACGCATTTGACAGAAAAGTGGATCAGGATACACCGTGGAGATCAGGCAATGAGCTAGGTGGATTATCTCTAAATGCTGATATAAAACTTGGGAAAGGAACTTTGACTTCAACAACTGCCTGGCGTTATTGGAACTGGGATCCGTCAAATGACAGAGATTTCACAGGTCTCCCGGTGTTAAGATTATCTCAGGCTACTTCCAAACACCAACAATGGTCACAGGAGATACGTTATGCAGGTGAATTCTCATCTCGTCTAACTGGTGTAATTGGAGTATTTGCTCTTGGTCAGAATCTAAAAACTGACCCTGTCCATATTGAAGAGTCTGGAGCAGCACAATGGAGATTCTCTCAAAGTTCAACCAGTCCGCTATGGCAAACACCAGGACTATTTGACGGATACGGAATAAAATCTAAGTCCTGGTTAAATTCGTTCAGTGGAGCTGTGTTTGGTCAGCTTGACTGGGCAATAACTAAAAACCTGCACTTATTACCAGGTCTTCGTTATAACTACGACTTTAAAGAAGTGGACTTTAACCGTCAGACATATGGTGGCCTGGAGACAAATGATCCAGCTTTAATCGCACTTAAACGTGCTGTTTATACTGATCAGTATTATCATGCAAAAGCTGAAAACACTAACTTTTCAGGACAGGTAACACTTGCTTACAAGCCTATTAAACAAATTAATACTTTTGCCACATATTCTAACAGTTATAAGCCTGTAGGTGTAAACCTAGGAGGATTACCTACTGCTAATGGTGACGTATTAACAGACCTTGCCAAGGTAAAACCTGAATACGTAACACACGTGGAGTTTGGCATCAAAACAAACCCAACTTCAAATACTACTTTGAATTTGATTGTGTTTAATACATCTATTAAAGATTACCAGACTCAGGTACAAACTGCAGAAGTTGGTGTAAACCGTGGATACCTCTCTAATGCTGAAAAAGTAAGAGTTCAGGGTATTGAGTTGGATGGTAGCATCAGAGTAAGCAGAAACCTTGCTATCAATGCTGCTGTAGCATATACTGACGGTAAATATGTTTCATTTAAAAATGCTCCTGTACCTCTTGAAGAAACAGGCGGTGCAAGTGCCTTTAAAGATATATCAGGAGGAAGACTTCCGGGTATCTCTAAATGGGCAGGTTCTATTGGTGGTGAAGCGAATACAAATGAAGGCAAATTTTTGGGATCTAAAGGAAAATTCTTCCTTGGTGTTGATTCTTACTTCCGATCTGGATTTTCATCAAGTCCATCTCCATCAAAATATCTTGTTGTAGACGGTTACTCTCTTTTTAATGCAAGACTTGGTTTCAAAGCTGCAAACGGAGTGACTTTATTTGTATGGGGACGTAACATCCTGAATAAAGATTACTTTGAGCAACTGTTACCAGCAGCTGGTAATGCCGGTCACTATGCGGGTGTAATTGGCGATCCAAGAACTTATGGAGTTACTTTAAGATATTCTTTATAATACAGAATTGAGCAAGAGCAAGATGGTGGAATTTTAAAACCTTTCTTGCTCTTGCTTTTTTTATAAGCTTTTTATTTTTGTCCCCGTAAATTTAATATGCCCTAATCCAATCATTTTTTTATAAAATCATAAAAATGTTTTCCTAACTCATATCTTCATTTTAAGGGAAATTTTCCTTTCACATGGAATATTTCTGAATTTTTCTTTAATTTTTTTACAGTCTTCAAGTTTTCTTCAGGAAGTTCCCCTATTTATATAATTCTCCCAAACGCTAATTTTTACAAACACTCCTTTTAATCCATATAGGCAGAAAGTTCATTTTTACACTCAGCAACTGGTATTTACCTAAAAAAAATCATTATGCTTTTTTATCTTCCAACTCCAATGTAAGGGTAAATACCACTTTTAACTAAGGAAAATTTCTTAATGGTTTTTACTGTCTTCAAATTTCCTTCAGGATGTTCCCCTATTTTTTCGCTTTGAAATAAAGACAGATTAATGATGAAGAAATTTCTCATACTTATTAGTATCAGCACCTTGTTCTTTGCAAGCTGCGTATCACACAAAGAAGAAAAGGAGCATGAAGTTAAATTCCTGGTCACCAGCCCCTTAAAAAAGGACACCACCATTACCAGGGAATATGTTTGCCAGATCCGTTCGATACAACATATTGAACTGAGAGCTCTTGAGAAGGGCTATCTTCAGAATATTTTTGTTGATGAAGGCCAGTTTGTTAAAAAAGGGCAACGGATGTTTCAGATCATGCCTACTCAATACCAGGCCGAACAGCAAAAAGCACAAGCTGAGGTCGAATTTGCAGAAATCGAATACCAAAACACCAAAAAACTTGCAGACAGCAATATTGTCTCTCCAAATGAACTTGCTTTAGCAAAAGCAAGATTAGGAAAGGCAAAAGCTGAATTATCATTAGCAACGGTTCATCTAGGATTTACTGATATCCGCGCTCCTTTTGATGGTATAATGGACCACTTTTATGTAAGACAAGGAAGTCTCCTTAACGAGGGAGATATGCTTACCACAATTTCAGATAACAGTCAGATGTGGGTTTATTTTAATGTTCCTGAAGCTGAGTATCTGGATTATAAAACCAATGCGACAACTGAAAACTTAATGAAAGTAAACTTATTAATGGCCAATAACAAGCTGTTCGAATATCCTGGAATGGTTAAAACGATCGAGGCTGATTTTAACAATGAAACAGGTACTATTCCTTTCCGAGCTACATTTCCTAACCCCAAAGCGTTGCTGAGACATGGTGAAACAGGTAATATACAAATGACTATTCCTATGAAAGACGCTATTTTGATTCCACAGAAAGCAACTTTTGAAATCTTGGAAAAAAAATATGTCTATGTTGTCGGAAAGGATAATAAAGTAAAATCAAGAGAAATAGAAATAGCAGCAGAAATGCCGGATATATACGTCATTAAAGAAGGCATAAATGAGAACGAAAGAATACTGCTTGAGGGAATAAGAAAGGTAAAAGATAATGACAAGATTGCCTACAGATACGAGGATCCAAAATCAGTACTACCAAAGTTAAAAGTATATGTTGAATAGGTTTAAACATAAAAGACATATATGGAGAATAAGTTAAATATTTAATAGGAAGAAGATGTTCAGTAAATTTATTCATAGGCCTGCTCTCGCAATTGTAATATCACTTGTGATAATATTTTTGGGAGTACTGTCTATCAAAACCCTGCCTACATCACAATTCCCTGAGGTCGCACCTCCGGTGGTGATGGTTAGCGCGTCTTATCCTGGCGCAAGCGCAAAATCGCTTTCTGAATCGGTTATTATCCCATTAGAACAGTCCATTAATGGTGCCTGGGGAATGAGATACATGACTTCTGATGCAACCAGTGCGGGAGAAGCAAATATCCAGGTTGTATTTGAACCAGGAACTGATATCAATCAGGCTTTGGTGCAGGTTTCTAATCGTGTTCAACAGGTAACTAACAGATTGCCTATACTGGTACAAAGGGAAGGGGTTGTAATAACTCCTGTAATTCCCAGTATGTTAATGTATGTCAACCTTTACAGTAAAGACAAGAATGCCAACATGAAATTCCTGTTCAACTATGCAGGGGTTAACATGGTACCAGAAATTCAACGTATAAAGGGTATCGGACAAGTTAGAATACTTGGTAGTAGACAATATGCTATGCGTGTCTGGTTGAATCCAGACAGAATGCGTGCCTATAAAATTTCTCCAGACGAAGTAATGGAAGCTCTAAATGACCAGAGTGTTATAGGTAAGGCGGGTAGAATTGGTAGAGGAGATGCGAAACGCGCAGAAGCACTAGAATATGTTTTGGCATATTCGGACAGATTCAATGATCCAAAACAATATGAAAACGTCATTATTAAGGCCAATCCTAATGGTGAGCTTCTTAGATTGAAAGATATAGCAACTGTTACATTGGGAAGTGAATATTATGATATCTATTCAAATCTGAATGGTTATCCTTCAGCAGCATTGGTACTTAAGCAAACTTACGGTAGTAATGCAAGCCAGGTAATTGATGAGGTGAAGGCCAAACTGGAAGAATTGAAAAAATCATTTCCTCCTGGAATGGAATATGAAATCAGTTATGATGTTTCCAATTTCCTTGACGCTTCCATAGAAAACGTTATTCATACATTAAGGGATGCTTTCATCCTGGTGGCCCTGGTAGTGTTTATATTCCTGGGTGATTGGAGATCTACTCTTATTCCTACCTTGGCCGTTCCGGTATCATTGATTGGAGCCTTTTTCTGTATGCAGCTTTTCGGGCTTACCATTAACATGGTTACATTGTTTGCCCTCGTATTGGCTATTGGTATTGTGGTAGATGATGCCATTGTGGTGGTGGAAGCCGTGCATGCCAAGATACACGAAGAACATCTGTCGCCTTATCTGGCTGTAAAAAAGGTTATAGGTGAAATTAGTGGTGCCGTTATAGCTATTACTCTTTTGATGGTATCTGTGTTTATTCCAGTGTCCTTTATGACTGGACCTGTAGGTACGTTCTATAGACAGTTTTCTATTACAATGGCATCTTCAATAGTTCTTTCAGGTATAGTGGCACTTACGGTTACCCCTGTTCTTTGCGCAATGATATTGAAAAATAATCATGGAAAACCGAGAAAGAAGACATTAATAAACCGATTCCTTGATAGCTTTAATAGAGGATTTGATAAGGTTACAGACAGATACGTTGGCCTGTTAAAGTTGATTGCACACCGAAGATTAGTCACTGGAGTATTATTTGCAATATTTACCATAGGTATATATTTTATAGCCAACAATTTACCTTCAGGTTTTATTCCAAGTGAAGATCAAGGAATGCTTTATGCCATTGTCCAAACACCTCCAGGTTCAACACTGGAAAGAACAAATGACATATCTAACAAACTAGTTGAGGTTATTAATACAGTGGAAGGTGTAAAATCAGTCTCCTCCATAGCAGGTTATGAGGTACTTACTGAAGGTCGAGGATCCAATGCCGGAACTTGTCTGATTAACCTTAAACCTTGGTCAGAACGACACCATTCTGTAACTGAAATTATTGAGGAATTGGAAGTAAAAGCCAAGGAAATCCCTGGGGCAACCATTGAGTTTTTCGATCCACCGGCTGTACCCGGATTCGGAGCTGCAGGTGGTTTTGCTTTACAATTATTGGATAAAACTAACAGTGGAGATTACAAGCAGCTTGAATCAGTAACAAATGAATTCATCGGTGAGCTGAAAAAACGCAAAGAGTTAACAGGCTTATTTACCTTCTTCAGCGCCAACTATCCACAATATGAAATTGATTTCGATAATCAATTGGCGATGCAAAAGGGAGTTTCTATAGGAAACGCGATGAATACGCTATCGACTTTTGTAGGAAGTACATATGAACTAGGTTTTATCAAATACCAACGGTTTTTCAAGGTATTCGTACAAGCATCTCCTGAATATAGGAAACTCCCTTCTGATATTATGAATTTGTACGTAAAAAATGACCAAGGTGAAATGGTTCCTTTCTCAGCGTTCATGAAAATTACAAAGAAGCAGGGAGCCAATGAAATCAACAGATACAATATGTACCTCACTGCAGGTATCAGAGGTGGTGCTGCAAAAGGATATAGTAGTGGTGAAGCCATCGAAGCAGTGAAAGAAGTAGCTACTAAAACATTACCTCACGGCTTTGACATAGACTGGGCAGCACTTTCATATGATGAAACAAGACGCGGAAATGAAGCTGTATATATCTTCCTTATCGTATTAGTCTTTGTTTACTTCGTTCTTGTAGGGCAGTACGAAAGCTTCATCATACCATTGGCTGTTATATTCTCTCTGCCGGCTGGGGTTTTCGGATCATTCTTAATGATTAAAGGAATGGGTCTTGCAAATGATATTTATGCACAGGTAGGACTAGTAATGCTTGTCGGTCTTCTCGGAAAAAATGCCGTGTTGATTGTTGAGTTTGCGGTTCAAAAACAACAACAGGGCGCAACAGTCCTTGATGCAGCTATAGAAGGTGCTAAAGTTCGTTTCAGACCTATCCTAATGACATCATTTGCCTTTATAGCAGGATTGATTCCATTAGTAATTGCTCACGGTGCCGGAGCTATTGGTAACCGTACCATCGGATCATCCGCTCTTGGGGGTATGCTTTTCGGAACAATTTTCGGAGTAATCATTGTCCCTGGTTTGTACTACATATTCGGCACAATTGCTGGTAGTCGAAAGCTTATCAAAGATGAACATGAGACGCCATTAACTGAAGAAATAGAACACGTTGAAATCGAACACAATGCATAGAAGTAAAATTTTAAAATACTTCAGGACGGTAAGTATTTCACTCTTATGTACAGCATGTATTCCATCTATTGTACACAAAACTGAAAATAAAACAGTACCTGCAAAGTATAATAGTCCGCAGGATTCAACAAATACAGCGAAAGTTAACTGGAAAGATTTCTTTCATGATCCATATCTGAATGTCCTCATAGATACTGCTCTTAAAAATAACCAGGAGCTGAATATTATCGCACAGGAGATCAATATAGCCAGAAATGAAATCAGAGCCAGAAAAGGTGAATACCTGCCCAACATCGACATTGGTGTGGGCGCAGGACTGGACAAAATGGGAAGATATACAAGACTTGGAGCAGTTGATGAAAATTTAGAGATTGCACCTGGGAAACGTTTTCCTGAGCCTCTCACAGACCTTATCATAGCTGCAAGAGCCTCATGGGAAGTGGATATATGGAAAAAACTTCGTAACGCCAAGAAATCTGCTATGCACAGGTATCTGGCATCTTCTGAAGGAAGGAACTTTATGGTTACAAAACTAATAGCTGAAATAGCCAATTCATATTATGAGCTGCTGGCATTAGACAATCAGCTGGAGATTCTTAAGAAGAATATAGAGATTCAGCAGAATGCCCTCCACATAGTGAGATTAGAAAAAGAAGCTGCTAAAGTTACAGAATTACCTGTCCGGAAGTTTGAGGCTGAAGTTCTGAAGAATCAAAGCCGCCAATATGCCATTCTGCAGAGAATCACGGAAACAGAAAACTGGATCAATTTTCTTGTGGGAAGATTTCCTCAACCTATAGCAAGGAATGCTCAGAACTTCACGGCACTGGCTCCTGATTCAATACATGTTGGTATTCCAGCCCAGTTGTTACAAAACAGGCCTGATATTAAACAAGCAGAACAGGATCTGGAAGCTGCCAAGCTGGATGTAAAAGTGGCAAAGGCTAACTTCTACCCTTCTTTCAGAATTACAGGAAGTTTTGGATATAATGCATACAACCTGAATTATCTCATAAAATCACCAGAGTCTATTTTATATACGCTGGCTGGCGAACTGGTTCAGCCTCTTGTTAACAGAAATGGGATCAAAGCTTATTATAATTCGGCTAATGCAAAGCAAATTCAGGCTGTATACAACTATGAACGTACTGTCTTAAGAGCTTATATGGAAGTATCCAATCAGGTAGCAAATATCAGCAACATGAAAAACAGCTATAACCTGAAAGTTAAAGAAGTAGATGCTCTTACGAGATCTATCGATATCTCAACAGGTCTTTTCAACTCCGCACGCGCTGATTACATGGAGGTTCTGATGACTCAACGTGATGCACTGGATGCAAAGTTTGATTTGATTGAAACCAAAAAAGCTCAAATGAGTGCAATGGTAAATATTTACCAGGCATTAGGGGGTGGATGGTAAATTAAAAAAATGATTTCCCCTATATGAGAAAAGCCATTTTACCTGAATAGTAAAATGGCTTTTTCTTTTTGGTATACCTTACAAATAAAGAACAATCCTCTTTTTCAGAGATTAAGAATAATGGTCTCTTATCTTGGCCACCTGCAATTCAACAAGAAGAGATTTTTCCAAGGTAATAATATGAAAAGTAAATAAGATACAATTATTAAAAATCACCTAATAATTTAGGCTCACTGTAATCATTAGATTTAATATAATCCTCCATCTGGATTTTAATTGCCGCTAATTAAAATTTAATACGATCTCTAAAAATCGGAAGAGTTAACATCCATACGTTCCGTTAAAAGATCGTTTTTCGGTTCCATATTTGTTTTCTTTCTCACGTTACCCGCTTTCGTCTTCTATTAAAAGTATTTACCTTTTACTCAACACTATACTCAGCGTGATTTTATTCTTTTAAAATTTTGTTTTTTGATGTAAAGCAAAAGCTTTAAAACTTTTTGAAAATCCAAGATGATAAATGGCTGTTGAATAAACTATTATCATCACAATGATCGGAGTTTTTAGTAATATATCATTTTCAATGGTAAAAAGGCTTATAAGAGCGAGTAAATCCGCCACAGAAAATAATACTAATAATGCAATTCTTGCCCAATTTTTCCCTTTGTAAACCATTATTAAAATTCCTATAGTTAATACAAACCGCACAATTTGCTGTCCGGCCTTTTTAGCTTCTATATATAGAAAAACTGAATTATAATTATAAATGGTATGCAATGAAACCATCAAAATGCTGATTGAAATTAAAATTGTTCTTATCCTGCCAGTTTTTGCTAATTGATTCATTGGGATTATTATTGATTATCTAATAGACACATATTTACAATTAGTTTCACAATAGTGAGAAGTCACGCAAAGCAAAACATAATCAAGCTGTTATTTTTATATGGCTAATCAATCATTCTTGCTGATGATTCTTTCTTCTCATTTTGTCTATTATATAGTTATGTGCCCTTAGTCATGCTTCCATCTTATCCCACTAAAATATTCTTTTGAGACTAATAAATTAGGACTAATCTAAAGAAAATGATTCACTTTACTACTTTTATACGAATAAAGAAGCCTTATTGGAGAATAAGGACATTTTTAACAGTGTAAATAATTTACTATTTTGACTTTCATTAAATCAAAATATAATATTTTCATAAGCGTTTTTTCATAGTGAATACTAACCATATCTGGAATTTCTCCACCGTTGGAGGCATAAAACGGGTAAACATTGAATCTGGTCAGGACCTGATACACCTAGGTTCGCTGGATCAAAAGTTATGGACAGCATTGAGCTGTCCTGTTCATGATCTTGAAATTGATCCCAAAACATTAGAATTGATTGATACTGATAAAGACGGGAAGATTCGTGTTCCTGAAATAGTAGCAGCTGTCAACTGGGTTACATCTGTCATTAAAAATCCTGATGATTTATTAAAACAGGAAGCAAACTTTCCTATATCAGCCATCAATGATCAAACCGAAGCAGGACGCAAACTTTTATCTTCTGCTAAAGTCATTCTGAAGAATATCAATAAGGAAGATTCGGAAGTATTGACTGTTGAAGAAACCTCAGACATTACAAAAATATTCGCTTCATCAAAATTCAATGGTGATGGCATTATTACTGAGGACACCACGACTGATCCTAAACTTATCCAACTTCTCAATGAAGTGATATCCTGTATTGGTTCTTCAACAGACAGAGGTGGAAAGCAAGGAGTTTCTCTGGAGCACCTTACATCCTTTCTGGAACAATGTAAACTATATGCAAGCTGGCATGAAAAAGCTGATGCTTATACAACCTCCATTTTTCCATTCGGTGACCAGACAGAAGAAGCGTATCAATACTATACCGCAATTAAATCCAAGATTGATGATTATTTTCTGCGTTGTAAATTATCAGCATTCGATCCTCGTTCAACTGACGTTTTGAATTTGCTGGTTGCCCGTGTCGAAGCAATAAGCACAAAAAACCTTTCAACCTGTATAGAAGAGATTGCCGGTTATCCTTTAGCGAAAATTGAGGCCAAAAAAGATTTACCATTAGATACAGGGATTAATCCTGCTTGGGAAGCTACCATGAACTCCTTTAACAAGTTCATAGCAAACAAATTATTCCCGAATCAGAAAACACTGAGCGAAGCTGACTGGAATGTTATCTCTGATATATTTACAGCATACGTTCAATGGAAATCAGAAGCGGTCGGAACTTTGGTTGCCCCATTGGGAATTGGCCGTGTGCGCGAAATTTTGGCCAGCAAACATCCTGAAGAACTAAAATCTCTGATATCTGAAGATATCGCCCTGGAGCATGAAGCCAATAACATTATTTTAGTTGACCAGCTTGTTCGCTATTACCGTGATTTATATACACTGCTAAAGAATTTTGTCACGTTCTACGATTTTTATTCTCCCGATGCAAAAGCAATATTTCAGGCAGGAACATTATACATAGATCAAAGAAGCTGTGATCTTTGTATCAGAGTTATAGATCTTCCCAAACACTATACTATGAGTACCTATAGTGGTATGTTTCTTCTTTATTGCGAATGCGTCTCCAGAATCAGTAGTGAAAAGATGACAATTGTTGCAGCCTTGACTAATGGTGATATAGATAATTTAGTAGTTGGAAGAAATGCCTTATTCTATGACAGATATGGCAGAGACTGGGATGCAACAATCATAAAAATCATTGATAATCCTATCAGTATTGCTCAGGCGTTCTGGTCGCCATACAAAAAGGTTTACAGATTTATAGAAACCCAGATCAACAAAATTGCTGCTGAGCAAGAGGCTAATATAGATACAAAATCTACCAAAAGCATTGAAGATACATCAACGGAAATCGCTTCTACAGCAGCTCCCAAACCACCTGCTCAACCTTTTGATGTTGGAAAGTTTGTCGGAATTTTTGCTGCGATCGGTTTAGCTCTCGGAGCAATCGGATCAGCAGCGGTTTCTATTGTTGCCGGATTTATGGGCCTGGTATGGTGGAAAATGCCTTTAGCATTTATCGGACTTATATTGGTTATATCCGGCCCTCCTATGGTTATGGCTTATCTGAAATTAAGAAAACGAAACCTTGCCCCTCTATTAGATGCGAACGGTTGGGCCATCAATGCGAGAGCAAATGTCAATATTCCTTTTGGAAATACGCTTACAAGCCTTGCCAACTTGCCTAAAGGAGCAAAGGTTAATCTGAATGATCCTTTTACTAAAAAGAAACGTCCGTACTTATCAATGGTATTGATACTATCTATTTTAGCAGGAATTTTATTCTTTATCTTATGGAAGTTTGGGTATATACATCTTCCGGGCAATATGAAATAAAATCAATATTTACAAGTTATGGAGGGGTGAAGTTATAATTCACTTATAAAAAAAGAACCATTTTACACTATCGTAAAATGGTTTTTTTTTATTATCTGAAGAGCTTAACCTATAATCCTTCTTATTTCACAACAAGTACCTTCTCAATACTTATAGCTTTTCCATTAGAATCAAATATCCGGAAAATGTAAAGTCCATTTTTCCAATCTGAAGTATTAATAGTTAGTTCTTTTGATTGAGAAACATGCTTTCCTGTAAAATCATATATATCAACATAAGTTCCCTCAGCACCTTTAATATTGATGAGTGTACTTGCAGGATTAGGATAAATTAACTGCATTCTTTCTTTAGGACTTTCAACAGAAGAAACAACCGGATACTGGCTCACAAAAGTATTAAATACTTCATTGGTAATAACTGGTGGATTTTTATCAAAGACAATTCCTGCTTTATTTCTGACGACTGTCATCTCTGAAATATTCTTTTTAGGTTTTATAGTAAAACGTACAAATCCCTGAGCTTTTTCTTTATTAGTCGTACTATCAGGAAGCATGATATTTTCGAAGTGAAAAATGACTTTTCCCTCCTTATCAACTTCTGTAATTACATCATGAGATGATCCTTTAACTTCAAGTGTTGAAGCATCCAGGTTCACATCAAGAGTATCATGAATAGCAACAGTATATGCAGTATCGTTTCCGGTATTTTCAAAACGAATTAAATAATCAAGCGTCGTATTGAACAGAGTAAAATGATCATCCCAAAGTCCTATTGGAGTTACTGCTTTATCATTAGGATCAACAGCACATCGTACCATTGTACTTAAACTGTCAATAGAGGTATTTACCACTGATCCTGATGAAAATATTTCAGCAAATAGCTTAAAGGTTAAGATCGCATTTACACTGTTAAAATCAGGAAAAGTGATATCATAAGATAGTGTTTTATCATTAAATGATTCAAAATCTTCTATCTCAAAAATTAGCGTATCTGTTTTCGCTTCAACCGCTTCTGTTGATGTAATTTCAGCCAGAGGATCTCCAACAAGGGTAAGCCTTACTTTTTCAATAGATAGTATTCCCGGATTTTCAACTTTAAGCCTTGCCACTTCTGTAGTGCTGCAACGAGGCCAAGGAAGGTAAAAATTTGTCTTCACTTCCGGTTTAAAGTTACGAACTGTAAAACCTATCATATTGATCTCTGATCCTGAAAGTGTATAGGGGAACTCTTTGGATACATAATCAAATAAAGAATCCGCAGGAATTTCAAGAATGTATTGTTCTCCTGGTTCCGCAGCAAAACTGAAGAAGCCATTGCGATCAGCAAACACTTTTATACCTGCAGGTTTTATCTCCATTGCATACTTATTAATTCCCTCCTCTCCCGGATCTTTAATACCATTCCGGTTTGTATCATAGAACAAAATACCTTTCATAAAATACTGGTTTCTGTTCATACGCCAGATGTATGGATAATCCGCAGCCAGATACAAATATCCGGAATCCGCAAGAACTACAGAGGCTTTGAACTCCTCCGGCAAACGTACCTTTGTTGTATCCTGTTCATTTTTTACCATTGTCACATAGCTTTCACCAGGCTTGACATAGGTGGTGTAATAGTAAAATTTATCTCCATTGTGCTGTTTGTATAAGAAGGAGTTATTTATACTTGTTTTGCCCTCAAACTTCACCTCTCCATTATAAAAACTGAAGTGCAATTCTTCACTACGATTTTCATCGCCTCCTGAAACAGTCAGCATAGATATACCATTATCCAGGGTTTTACTCCAATAGTCATACTCATTGTAATAATCCAGGATATAACCGCCTGCATAATCAGCAAACTTATGAATTGACACTTCCCCTTTGTATGTCACGACAAGGCCTCTTGTATAACTATATGCAAAAAAGTCCTTATTAAATTCATCTATAGATGAAAGTGTCCCTAGGTCAGGCGTGGGACCGAAGTCGTATGTCTCCAGACTATCCGAATGTAACATATATCTGTAGGAATTCTGGGTTCCTATCATTTATACTGCATTGGAAGTTGTAAGTATATATCCAGTAATCGGATCATCAGGCAATAACTTTTCCCATACATCTTCAGCATCTCTATAAATGTATGGCACTCTGTCCATAAAAATGATCAAGTAATCATCCCTTGATATAATTTGTCCCATATTGCCTTCAGTCAGATGTTCTGCCAGAGTATATTCTTTAAATGAGTTTACTTTGTCAAAACGAATTAATCTATCCGGCTTGCATATCCATATATAGTTATTAGTTCGAAATACCCCTATAAAGGTGGATGCTGATGTCAACACATCTCTCATGACTGATTCCGAATAAAAGGTCAGGGTTGTTCCGTCACAATAACCCATATAGTTGGTGTATCCTTTTTCTGGTGATCCTGAATATCCGTGAAGAATAGCAGTACCATTAAAAAAACCACCTAAAGTAAAACTCCCATCGGGAAAATTTCCAAACTTAGTCGTATCCGTTCATTTTATCTTCCACAAAATTTTTTCACCCTGAATATTAAGAACCCATTTATTACCAAGACTATCTATATATGGATCCGGAAGTATAAAGTCCTTAAAAGGATGATTAATTTCAGCACCATGAACACGTTCCCAAGTATTCATCTGAGCATTAGACAAAAGTGGAAACAGGAAAAGCAAAAAGAAAAAGATTCGTTTCATCTGGATGTATTAAAAGTAAAAAGTAAAACTTATAATCTATTATGCAAAAACTGCATTGCTTATGTAAAAATATACAATTTAATTGTATCAAGCCAAAAGGAGGTTAGCGTATCTCCTTCAACAAGGTATCAATCTGATTGACTGAACTTTAAAAAACATTTTAATAATCTAATCTTTCCAATAAACTATCCCATTAGAGCTTAAAATAACAGATGTGTCGCACCCACCATATTCAAAACTTCTATCTTAGGCTCCACTTCTAATCCACTTTCGTCTCTTTGCTTTTGAAAAGATTTAAATGATGGCACGTTCAACAGTTCTTTCTGAATCTCTTCATTTCTATAGTGAGATAAATGCATAAAGGTCTTTCCATCTTCGCTTTCATATACGTTATACCGAAATTCCTCTGGGTTTAACTGACTGAAATCCTCTAAAAACAATGCAATGTTTTCCCTGTTTTTACTTGCAAACTCAGGTTTTACAGCATAAGTAACTTTAACAACAATCATATTTTAAGATTTTTTTTCTAACTCCTTTGAGATCTTTTCCATCACTTTATTCCAATGGTCTTTCATTTCATTTCTTTGATTGACATCAGATAAATGATCATGATGAAAACTTATTACTGTTTTTCCTTCATTATTCATAACCCTTACCTGAAGTTGCGATACATTATTCCATCCTTTTTTCTTCCAGGTAAGTCTTATATGCGAATATACTTTTATAAGTCTTATCGCCCCTTCTATGCCTTCTTTCGTTTTATAGGTCTGTTTCTCTGATAACTCAGTAGCAAGAGAACCAAGCCAAATGTTAAGTCCATTTAAAGAAAACATAAAAGTCCATACTTCTTCAAAAGAATTATGAAATGTTTTCCTAAGTCCAAACTGGAATCCTGCATCTTTGGTCTCTCCTACAACCTTTGCTTTTGCCATATAATGTTTCAGATCAATTAAATAAAGATACCCTAAAGAAATAAATTTTAGGATATCTTCATTATTTTCTTACAAATTATCTTTCGTAAAATGCAGGAGGCTCAATTCCCAATGACCTAAGATAAACATACCCTTGCCCTCTGTGGTGGATTTCATTATCAATAAAATACAAAACTGTAGAATATAAGGCATCTTCATACATTCCAAAGGCGGCCTCTACAGTCTGAAATCTTTCAATCGGGATCAGCGGCCATAATCTGTCAATCCTTTCTGTTAACACATCCCACAGGTGAAGAAGCTCTTCTTTAGTTTTGGGTTGTTCTTTCACCTCATCTTTCCAGTTCCCATCGATCAGTCCTTGTACCCCTGGATAAGCTATTTCAATCATTTCCATAACGAGAGCAGAAAAGGTACGCATGCCTCCGATGGAATAATTAAATAATTTGTCTTCAGGAAAAGCTTCAATAACTCGACGTGTTAATCTGCGATGACCCTGCCACTGACCTAAAAGCTGGTTTACACTGATTACAACTTCCTGATTTTTAACTACTATATTTTCCATGTGTCTAAAAGTTTTAGTTATTAAATGTTTAATGATGATACAAAGAAAAGGGGGACAGGTGACAGCATTATGTCAGTAGCCTTTGAAAAATTCAATCCCTCCTAAAAAACTCAGGATTAATCCTCGGCTGAAACATTTAATGAGATGAGCTTTGCAAAGATTGAGATACATCTTATAGTATATCACTAAGTACCAACATCTAAAAAAAACAAATCTTTAACTCCTTTCACAAAAAAATAGCCCCTAAAATCGGGGCTATCAATCTATTCTAACTCTTAAACAAAATTAACTACTGATTATCTAATAATTACCTTTTTTATAAGCAGATCAGCTTTGTTATGAATTTTTACAACGTACAATCCATGCTGGGAAACTGAAATTTGTTTGGATGCCCCTGAATAAATCAATTTACCTGAACCATCAAATACATTAATGTTTTCTACTTCACCTTCGATAACAATCGCTGAATTTCCATTATCAAATACATTAACGTTTCTTGTATCTTTGATATCATCATTCAAGGAAGTCACAGCCTCTACAGTCATAGTAATGTTAATGCTCGGGGCAGCTTCGTAAATCCCATTCCCAGCTTGGGAGACAGTAATAATTGTGGTACCCGCTCCCTTAATGGTTACAGTATTACCTGAAATGGTTGCAACCGATGGACTGGATGAAGTATAAGTTACACCCAAACTTGAACTGGCCTTAGCATTCAAACCAAATGGTAAATCTGTTGACACTTTGTTTATATCTGTTATACCAGAAAGACTTTGAGAAGCTTTCTTTACTGTCAGGGTTGCAGAAATACTAGCTGCTGCCGGATATATATCATTACCTGTTTGTGAGGCCGTAATAACGGTTGTACCAGCCCCCACAATGGTCACCTTGTTTCCTACTATAGTTGCAACAGACGGGTTGGATGAAGCATAACTTACTGCTAATCCAGAACTTGCTTCGGCATTTAGGCTAAAAGGTAAATCAGTAGCAATTTTATTGATATCAGCTAAGCCTGAAATGCTTTGGAACGCTTTACCAACGGTCAGATTTACTTTTACACTCTCAGCTGGCAGATACGAGCTATTGCCAACCTGTGACGCTGTAATAACGGTAATACCAACTCCGACAATGGTAATATTATTACCAGAAACAGTGGCAACTGACGGATTCGAAGAGGTGTAAGTCACCGCCAGTCCGGAACTTGATTTTGCATTCAAACTGAACGGAGCATCAGTTGCAATTTTATTTATGTCTGCCAGACCAGTGATACTTTGAGCTATTTTACTAACGGTTAAGGTCTTTGAGACACTAGTAGCCGCATTGTACATGCCGTTACCGGCCTGTGAAGCAGTAATGATAGCTGTACCGGGTCCAGTAACATACACAACATTTTCTTCAATGATTGCTACTGCCGGGTTGGATGAAGTATAAGTTACTTCCAAACCTGAACTTGCTTCTGCATACAGAGAAAAGAAAGAAGCATCCGTAATTAATCTGTTCATATTGGCAAGCCAAGATATACTTTGTGAACCCTTTGTTACGGTCAAAGTTGCAGTAACCGTTGGAGCTTCATGATACATGTATCCATAATACCAATGTCTGCCATCCTGGTTAGCCGAAATAGTTGTAGATCCTACACCTTTAATTGTTACCGTATTTCCGTAAATGGTAGCTACAGACGGGTTGGAAGAAGTGTATTGTACATCCAATCCTGAACTTGATTTAGCATTTAAATCAAAACGCTCTTCGGATAAACTTTTAGTCATATTGGCAAGTCCGGTAATAGTTTGAGTGCCTTTTGCAATCTTTAATATCACGGATACTTCGCTTGCTGCTTTATAGGTATCATTACCGCTCTGAGATGCTGTTATGATAACCTCGCCGGCGCCGTGAATGGTTATAGTATTTCCTGAGACTGATGCCACATAGGGATCGGATATTGAATATGTAAGTGGTAATCCAGAACTTGATTTTCCTGTAAGGGTAAACGGGGCATCTGAAATTCCTTTGTTCATGTTCGATAATCCAGATATAGTCTGGGTTGCTTTGGTTGTGTATACATAGATCTCATTCCTCGCAGGTTCATATATTCCATTACCCTCTTGTGTAACTTCAAACAACGCTCCCCCTGCTTTTAAAATAGTTACTGTATTTCCTGATACACTAGCCACAGACGGATGTATAGCGGTAAAGGTAAGAGGTAAACCTGAAGTAGCTACAGCATCCAGTGTAAACGGAGCATCAGAAGCAACTTTAGGATAATACAAGGTTCCTTCGATATATTGTTTTGCCTTAGTAACTGTTAATGTTGCTGTTTGACTTGGAGCAGGCATATATTTATCGTTACCCGCTTGTGAAGCAGTTATTGTTGTAGTTCCTGCCCCTACTATCGTTAAAATATTTCCGGAAATAGTTGCTACCGCCGAATTGGAAGATACAAAACTTACTGGTAACCCTGAAGTCGCTGTCACATCGAGAGCAAATGGTGGCGTTGTAGTAAGTCTATTCATATCATACAAATACGAAAGTATTTGAGTAGTATTTGCACCGCCACCTCCAACTGTTAATACCGCTGAAACTGTCCAGGCGGCTTCATAGATACTATTGCCTGCTTGTGATGCCGTAATCGTTACCGTACCCGGCCCAATGATAGTTATCACATTTCCGGAGATCCTTGCAACCGAAGTATTAGATAAACCATAGGTTACAGGTAATCCAGAGCTAGCTGTTGCATTAAGACTGAACGAAGCGTCCGTAAGCATTTTATCTAAATTTGAAAGCCCGGAAATGGTTTGAGTGGCCTTATTTACATTTAAGTAGGCAATAACATTAGCTGCGGCGTTATAAGTACCATTTCCTGCCTGAGAGGCTGTGATCGATACTGACCCTGCTCCCACAATTGTTACTGTACTTCCTGAAATGGTTGCAACCCTCGTATCTGAGGAGGTATAGTTTACGGCCAATCCTGAACTTGCTGTCGCACTTAAAGAAAATGGCGCTTCGATAGTAGTCTTATTAATATTGGAAAGGCCAGATATACTTTGCGCAACTTTAGTTACAAAAAGTTCTGCACTGGTGCTTACTGAAGTAAAAGTTTCATTACCTGTCTGTGTAGCAGTGATTCTGGTTCTTCCAACTCCGACTATTGTTACTTTATTCCCTGAAATGATTGCAACCGCAGGATTGGAAGAGGTATAAGTTAAAGGCAATCCTGAACTAGCTGTCGCTGTGAGATCAAATGGAAGGTCGGTAGTAAGTTTGTCCATTTGATTCAATCCTGAGATTTCCTGAGAAAGGCCACTTGCTTTAATAGTCAGGTTTGCAGAGATGTTCGCAGCAGGCAGGTAAATATCATTACCTCCTTGAGAAGCTGTAATCACAGCGGTACCAATGCCCCATATGATTACTTTGGAACCCGAGATACTGGCAACCGAAAGATTCGAAGATGTATAACTCACAGGAAGTCCCGAACTTGATACGGCACTTAATTCGAAGGAGTTTACGTTGCTTAATTTCGTCATATCTGTCAAACCAGAAATAGTTTGTGAAGCTTTGGTTACAGTAAGCGTAGCAGTAACAGTTGCAGCCTCTTCATATGTATTGCTTCCTAATTGTGATGCTGTAATAATAGTACTGCCTACCCCCACTATCGTTACTGTGTTTCCTGCAACAGTTGCGACTGAAGGATTCGATGAAGTGTAAGTTATGTCCAATCCTGAACTGGCTGTCGCAGTTAAATTAAATGGAGCCGTTGTCGCAACTTTGCTTATATTGATATGACCTGAAATAGTCTGAGGCGTCAACTTTACAACTCTTCTGACTTTTCTTGCATCTCCGATATACATGACACCAGAAGCATCAAATAATAGTCCACCGACTGCCTTAAATGTTGCTGATGCAATCCCAAGATCTGCGTCACCGGAAATCCCTGTACCTGCATAGGTTGATACCACACCTGAAGGCGTTATTTTCCTGATTTTATTATTCCCTAAATCAGCTATATAAAGATTTCCTGAGGCGTCAATTGTAATATTCCTTGGGTTATTAAAAGAAGCAGAAGTCCCTGCACCATCTGCACTGCCCATATTACCTGAACCTGCAAAAGTACTCACGACACCTGTAGGAGTGATTTTTCTGACTTTGTGAATTGAAGCATCCGTCATAAAAACGTTACCTGAAGCATCAACAGCTATACCTTGTGGTTCAGAAAAAGAAACCGTAGCCCCCTGACCATCGGTAGAGCCCATTAGTTTAGTATTTCCTGCCAATGTTGTGACCATACCAGCAGGGGTGATTTTTCTGATTTTTCTATTCATCATATCAGCAACATACAGATTACCGGATGCATCAATGGTTATGCCTTTCGGATTATCGAAGGAAGCAGAAGTACCCAAACCATCATCGCCTAATGGCCTCCAGTCTCCTGAGCCAGCAAAGGTACTTACAACACCACCGGGTGTTATCTTCCTGATTTTATGGTTTCCGCTATCTGTAATATAAATATTACCTGCAGCATCTAAGACTATACCGGTAGGGAAATTAAAAGAAGCAGCTATACCCATTCCATCCGCACTTCCAAGTGAGCCACTACCTGCCAGGGTAGTTACTATACCGGCCGGAGTTATTTTTCTGATTTTATGATTGTAATAATCAACTACATAAATATTTCCGGCTGCATCTTTAGCCAAACCAGAAATGTAATTGCCAAAAGAAGCAGCTATACTTACTCCATCCGCAGTTCCATCTACTCCGCTTCCTGCAAAAGTCCTGACAGTTTGCGCTTTAACTAAATTTAATCCTGTGATTACGAACAGAAACAATAAAAATTTTACTCTCATAAACGCTTTTTAAATAATTTTCAAATGATCAAATGCCTCAGAAAGATGTAGAGCAAATGAACTTAAGGTATAATTAAAAATACTCAAAAATTTTTTTTCCAATAGACTTAGTTGTCAAATAGACCTGGCCAGTAAACGAAATACTATTTTCAATTTACAATCGATTTTGAAGTATGCCTTTAATTGCGTAATGGGGAAAAATAAGTAAGAACTTGAAGAAGAGTATCAAAGATGTTAGAAAAAAAAATCCTTAAACCTTATATTTTGAATGGTTTCCAAAACTCTATTGTCTTGCATGAAAATATGATCAAGGAAAAGGTTCGTTGTGTTTATGTTAACTTAATTATCATTATTGAGAAAACACCAGCAAAGAATTGATTTAATAGTTTTTGAAGACATATTGTTATCACTAAGAGCATCGGAAAAATTTGGACATACCAACTTAAAATGAGTCCCCTGTCTTTTTGAGAGACCCTTAAAAATAATTCATAAAGGACTTGATAATCCTTTATATTAATAATGATTGATTATTTAATTGTTAGAAATTTATACTTCTAGTATTACCAGATATTAATAATTACTTACTCTTTGAATAAAATTTATTTTTTTAAAATTATCGGTTAAATTACCATCCTAAAACTTTAAAAATCAAACATCTACACATAACTCCAATTAGAGCATAAAAAACCAAAAAAAATGAAAGCAATAATATGCACCCGATATGGAAATCCAGAAGTTCTTCAACTTCAGGAAGTAGAAAAACCGGTACCGAGAAAAAATGAAGTTTGTATAAAAATCAAAGCTACTTCTATAACAGGTAGTGATATTATAATAAGAGGCTGCAAAGTCCCCGGGATTATGGGGCTGATGATGAAACTTGCAATTGGCTTTTCCAGACCCAGGAACCCGATATTAGGTTTAATTTTGGCTGGAGAAATAGAATCAATTGGTGATGATGTTAAAAGATTTAAAAAGGGAGAACAAATTTTTGGAGTAACCATAAAATCTCCAATGAAGCCAAACATGGGGACATATGCCGAATTTAAATGCCTTCCGGAAGACAGTTTTATTGTTAATAAGCCATCGAATAAAACTTTTGAAGAAAGTGCTGCAATCCCATTTGGAGGTGGAATTGTTTTACATTTTCTAAAAAAAGCCAGAATTATGCCAGGTCAGAAAATTCTTGTTTATGGTGCTTCCGGATCTATCGGGACATCGCTCGTGCAACTTGCAAAGTACTATGGAGCCCATGTTACGGGCATTTGCAGTACCTCAAATCTAGAATTAGTGAAGTCCTTGGGGGCTGATGTTGTTGTAGATTATACTAAAGAAGATTTCACAAACCTGGGAGAATTATATGACATAATATTCGATGCAGTTCCAGCGGGAATGATTAACAGAAAAAAAATAAAATCAAAATGCCTGAAAAATCTTGCAACTAATGGTAAATACATTTCAATTGATGACGGAAGACCGGAATTTACAATAGAAGGTTTACTGCTACTTAAAAGATTATCTGAAACAGGAAAATTTAAATCCGTAATTGATCGCTGTTATTCATTAGAACAAATTGCAGAAGCGCATAGATATGTTGAACTAGGCCATAAAAAGGGAAATGTAATCATTCAGGTAAATTAATTTCACTTACCTAAAAGACATAAACTTTAATAGCCGTCAACCTAAAGGTTTTATCTCTGACTATTCTGAAACTCTGAATTATCTGAATGTTCAAATAAAAGAAATTTCAGCTGGCAGAGTTTGATATAAATGGAATTAATTGTCTACATTATCGTCCTTTACAGGGCTCAGAGAACAAAGTAACATTCTAAATTATATCAAACAATCTTAAGTTGACGGCTATATTATTAAGGAAGTAGAATGTATATTCTATAAAGCAATTGTATTATTCAACCACCAGCTTCTCTGTTAAAATTTCAGTATCAGTCTTGATCTTGATATTGTAAATACCTTTTTTCAGAGAACTTACATTGATTCCTCCTTCAGTTACAACAAGAGGAGTTATTTCTCCTAATACAGAAACCGCTTCTGCTGAAACAACTGATACGTTGTTACTCAATTTAACCTCCTCACCTGAAGCTGGGTTAGGATAAATTACAGTTTTGCCTGTTGTTTCTGAAGTAAATTCAAAATCATGAGCGGATCTGTAAGGAACGTACTGATAGAACGGCATTCTGAAAGCAGCTCCTTCATTACCAATTGTCAGAAGGTTATCAGAATTGGACGCTCCAGCAAGCACATTATCACTGTCTATTGCAACTGAATATCCCAAAGCTCTGGCTACAAGATTAGAAGGATTGCCAACATTCATAATCCCTTTGTATTTATAACCTCCTTCATCTGTATACAGGTATACCTTACCCTGCTCAGGATTAGGACCAGCGCTGGCTCCTCTTGGTGCACCAACCACTGCTCTGTTGTATTGGATTGCTACTGAATGTCCGAATCTATCTCCTGTACCAGTTCCCGATGTTACAGATGGCACTAATGTACTTTTCAAACTCCAAAGATTGTTCTGGAAAACAAGCACAGCTGCTTTTCTGGCAGATGGATCTCCTGCAATTACATGGTTATCTGTTATGTCAACATCATACCCAAAATTTGTTAAATAGGTATAACCTGAATATGGGTCATACAATGGTATTCCCCATGTTGAAGGATTTGGAGCATATCCTTGTTCAAGACTCCATACATTATTCTGATATTTGTAAATATAAATTGAGTGGTCACCAGGAGCACCTACTACTATTTTGTTACCTCTGATGGCTACCGAAATACCAAAGTCTGCATCAGTATTACCAGAACCATTAGCAATTACTGTGTTTCTTACCCAAGCATTGTTAACAAAATTCCAGATTTCTATATACCCTCCATGATGAGAATTATTTACATTAGGAGCTCCGATCACCATCCAGTTATCATGAATATCCACTGCACGTCCAAACTGGTCATGTGCTCCGGGATTCAATGCAGTAATAACTGTATTAAAATTATTCTGAGGATTTCCGTTTAAATGCTTTGAAAGATAAACTGCGCCTTGATTGGCATTACCTGTTTGTGGTGCACCTGCTGCAATCCAGGAACCGTTCATGCTGTTTGAGTAGCCAAACAGACCTGTACCCGACCCAGAAGTCTGGAACAACAGTTGATTGTTTTTAAATACGTTTAAACCATTTCCAAATTCAGAACCAACAAGAGAGTACCCATTGTATTCCGTTACTGAAAATCCCCATTCTTTGATTAGGTTAGGATTTGGAAACTGAAGCCTTGTTGCCTGACCATGAGCCATAAATGAAGCGGACACCATTAAAGCCGCCGCTAGTCCTTTCTTTAAATTTCTTACCATGTGTTGTTATATTTTTCTCACATAAATAAAGAAAAATACTATTCATATTCAGGACGTTTAATCATTGTAGGTTGCGGATTTACGAACGTTGAATCACCATTTACAAAATTTCTTTTGCAGATCTTATTTTATGAATAAATCTTTAGCAAAACAGGTTGTGATTCCCTTCATGGTCCATTATGAACAGATTTCTGAAAGCTTCCATCAACTTAATTTTGGAATCCAGAAAAAATATGGTAAAGCAGGAAATAAATTACTAGTTAAAAGAAATGAGATTGCTACTCTTATAAAATAAACATGGATGGAACTATCGTTTTAATGATTCCTGTTATCGCTCCGAAAGCAATGTCTCCATTCAGCGCATACTAAAAACCTACTCTTTCGCTTTCTAATTAGGGCTTTGTCTTTCCCAAAAATTCATTGATCTTAATATTCTCATATTCGATATTCTCCCTCCTTCCAAATACTCCAATTAAATCTTCACCAAGCAATCTTAATAATTCTCCAAGCGATTGTCCCGATTGCTTATATTTCAAAAATTATTGGCTCATTTTTTAAAAGATAATTTTCATCTATCACTGACGCATTAATGAATTTGATCCCTGATGAAACCATCTCTCCATAAGCTTCATGAATATGTCCGAATACATGTACTTTTGGATGCACTTCATATATTCTATTGAGTAGGTCTTCACAGCCTACAGTTTGTCCTCTTATTGTTTTGTCAAGTAATCCAAATGCAGGACCATGGGTAACTAATATATCTGTATCAGATGGGATCAAGTCCCAGTGCCTGATAATTGACTCTCCACGATGACGGTTAAAAGCCCAGTCATGAAACCAGGGTGTAACAGGAGATCCCCAGATTTTTATACCATTAATTGTAATGCCGCTATCGCAAAGATATGTAACCTCTGGAGGAACTATGTCTGCGATATATTTATCAGAATTTTTCTCAAAAAAGAAATCATGATTTCCAGCGACGAATATTTTATGTTCAAAATCAAGCCCGCTGTACCAATCAAGGAAATCTTTTATTTCATCTTCCTTACCTCTCCTGCTTATATCACCCGCATGTATGATGATATCTCCTTTGGGAAGTTCCAGATTTCGATGTTGACCATGAGAATCAGAGATAGTGATGAATTTCATAATTTATAAAACTCCATCCACCTACTTCCTCAAAATCTTTTCCATCGCCTTGCCTTTTGCCAATTCATCAATCAGCTTATCTAAATAACGAATCTTCTGCATCAATGCATCTTCAATTTCTTCTACTCTATATCCACATATTACCCCGGTAATTTTTGAAACATTGGGGTTGATTTGTGGAGCCTCGGCAAAAAAGGTTTCGAAATCGATTTTCTTATCGATTATCATTTGCAATGCTTGCTGATCATAACCAGTAAGCCAGTAAATAATTTCATCTACCTCAGCTTTTGTGCGTCCTTTTTTCTCTGCTTTAGTTACATAATGCGGATACACACTTGCAAAAGACATTTTAAAAATTCTAGTATTATTCATGCGTCAACCAATTACAAATCTAATTACTTCTTACTTTTTGATTTTGATTTCATTTTCTGTTCGTTTTCTTGTTTTCGGAATTTGATCATCTTTGTAATCATATCAACAGGAAGACTTTCTTTATTGGGTAGTTGAATGACAGATTTGGAAACTTTATAATTTTTCAGATCACTTTCAAACTCCTTTAAAAATTCCGGACTAAAAGGATTCGAAAGAGAAATATGATTTGGAAATGCTGCATAATAAATCAAATATCCATTATACTTAAAACACGGAATCTGATAACTGATCGCTTCTTCAACTTCAGGAACGACTTCATGAATGATTTTACGAATAGTTTGCATCCGTTCCTGGATCTCTGAAGGAAAACCTGCCTGATATTCATCAATTGTCTTAAAATCTGTTTTTGCCATATCCTTATTTTTTTGTTGAATTTAAAACTAATATTTTTCAAGTTAAAAACCAGCATTTTTCAAACAGTCGATTTTCATTTGTATGTTAAGAATATTCAAATATATTTCAACTTTTCAATCTATAATATTCAACATTGCAATTGTCAGAAATCTTATTAAAGCCTTGTTATTTGTAGTAAGTTTCCCATAACTTATTTCTGAATTTATATGTTGGATCAATTTGTTTTTTAAGCCTGAAAAGACTATCGGCATTAGGATATGCTTTAAAAAATTGTTCATTCGATGCATGAATCTGATAAGGAAGATAGTAGGTTCCATCGCATGATATAGATGCATCAATCAATTGTTGTGTCCATTTCCTTACATCATCTTTATTAGCCTGTTTCGTTCCTTGTTTATAATAAAGTACAAAAGCAAATACTTCTGTCCTTGCCCAAGCGAGTGTTGTTCCTGGATCTTGTTTTGCATGTCGTATAGAAATATTTATAACGTTTACTTTGTTCTTTCTTAAGATCTCTGACATTAGGGGATAAAAATCGTCAAACTTTTCAATTGGCACAAAATACTCCTGAAGAACGTAAGTTGATTTTTCTCTTGATTTAGGCTCTAATTCAAGAACGTCGTAACTCGCTTCATAATTTCTCCACTCTACTGGTTTACCTATATATAAAATGGGTTCCAGTAAATGCTGTCTTAACCATTTTCCTGCCGGGAACTCAGAGACTATTTTAAAAGCAAATTTATTGAACCTGTATTTTTTATCATTAGGTTTTAACCTATAACCTATCGTAACATCTCTTGATGTTTTGCGATATGAAATTTCTCTTACTTTTCTATATCGATTAGGATAGATATCAGCATTGTGAAAAACAACTAATGAATCACTTCTGATATTGTCCACAAAAAACTGTTTGTATTTTCTAATTAAAAGTACCTTATCTGTTCGTTCAACTTTATCGTTATCAGTTAAAAATAATGTTGCCTCAACGATGACACCAAGGCCACCGTAACCACCAATTGCTCCATAAAATACTTCTTTGTTTTCTGTTGGACTTGCAGCTACTATATCACCATTAGCCAAAATTATTTTTATTTCTTTAACAGATAAAACAACAGGGCCACCTCCAATATATCTTCCATGAACATTAACACTTAATGAACCTCCAACTGTAAAGTTGGCATAGGTCTGCATTATTTGTACTGACAAGTCATATGGATCTATAAACTCTTGAATTTTCCTCCATGTTATTCCTGCCTGAACTGTAATTTCTTTTTTCTCTTTGGAAAAGCAAATGATACTGTCAAAGCCTCTCATATCTATATGCAATGCTTGTTCGACTGCCGTCTGCCCGCCCATGCTATAGCGTCCTCCACCAATCGAAACAGGTCCATTATGATTTTTTACTGCAACCATTATTTCAGCAGTACTTGTTGGAGAAATGATTGCATTTACTTTGATTGGGTTTAATTGGGTAATATCATTTACTACTTTTGAAGTGTCTTGCCCAAAAAGTTGCAACGAAACAAAGGTCGCCAAAAGAATATAAAAAAGACAATGTCTGTTCCTGTTAGATGTAATCATTATTATTTTTATCATCCATGAACTATCAATATTTATAAGAGCAGATATTGCAATAGACAGAGTGCCAAACTATCTGCAAAATTTTAATCATATAATTATTGTACCACTCCTGCTCGGTATACTGTTATTTTTCTTTATTGGCCCTTTTACTGATGTTTTTGGATAATCAATCCAACAAAAATTTTTAGTGGCTAAAGCTCAAACCATTCGATTTGGAGATTAATTTACGAGACCAAAATAGATTTGTTTTATACGTCTTACAATAATAATTCAAGGAGAGAACAATTAAAATACTGTAATACAGCTCTAACAGAATCATACTCCCTGAATCCTCTCTCACAAACCTTTTTTTACAGCTCTCTCTATTACCCCCATTTTCTTTTAACATTGAACAATTTATAGGCTTTCTTCAGAAGATTAAAAGTATTCAGCACAATTTTTATTCTAAAGGAAAAATACTGACAAAAGACAGATTTTTTTAAATCAAAAACTTTCTCAAAAAAATCAAAGAATATATTCCCCATTTACAGCCGTTACTGGCTCAGGCACTTTTTTCTCCCCCAACATCTGAAGAAGATTAATTTCAATAACTCTTGATATCTGATTTAATGGCATACCGGAGGGAACTTCCTGAAACGGCTCCATCAATGCCATTCCATTTTGATGAGATACATGAAATACAAAACCCATAATCCAGCCAAGAATAATTGACCAGACACCCACACTATCTGCAAGGATAATGGTTATAAAAATCACCAGCACCCAAATAAAAAGTTTAGTGAAATAAATATAAGAAGTAGGGAACACGGTATTATTGATCCGTTCTGATTTTCCCATATGATCAGTAAACAATGTAAGAAATCCATTGAACTGCATAAAGCGAAATTCACTTATGCAATTTTGCTTTGTCAAATACTCCAAATCCCTGGCATTAAGAGAAAGGATTCCATTGGGAATATTGTCTTCTTTACTTAATTGTTCAAGCTCCTGATTCGTAAAAAACTGCTTATAATAACCATCCGTTTTTTTCCGAAGTGATTCTTTCAGTGCATAGACAAAGCCAATCTGACGAAGAATCATCTTACTTTTGATAAGCTCCAGTTCTTCCACACTTAAATTTCCTGGATTGGTATATTGCAATATATTACGTGCCCAACTGCGGGAGTCGTTTACCAGAGCTCCCCAGATAATGCGAGCTTCCCACCATCTGTCATAAGCCTGATTATTACTAAAACCCACGAAGAATGCGAGAGCAGTTCCTAATAATGTCGGTAACATTGGGGGCAAAAGTATAGCCAGGGGTATTACATGCTCATGAACATAGTAGGTAGCAATGCACGTTACAATGATCAATAGATCCACCTTCCAGGTAAATTTTACAATGCGGAACAAACTTAAACTGGGTTTTAATACCATTTACTATAACAAGTTATCAATAAAGAAAATTTTTAGGCGAGTAAAATAATAACAGAGTTTTCTCTGTGAAGTTATATTGTTTACTAATCAGAAGACAAATAAACCTGAATTATAACAGCTCAACAGTAAACAACTCTTAAAGACTATAGGGATTCCTACCCTTTTGTGCCATAAACAAGATTCATTATTTAAACATTTTCGAATAAAACGAATTACTTCTAATAGTTGTACTATCCAAAAACACAAAGAGACAAACATGGAAAGAAGAACCGTATCAGCATTAATGCTTGGATTGTGAATTGCATATAATAAAAAACAATAAATATTTATTATACTATTCACTACCTTCACAGATCCATCGGTATTTTTTCTTCATGAATGGCTTGATATCTTTTAATGGCAATTCTACATCTTCGATCCTATTAGCTCGAAAGAAATCCTGGCTATAGCTAAGAATTAAGGATTTATCTTCAATTCTAAATCCAACATAATCATAGATCTCCCCTCTCATATGCCCTGAATGTCCCCAAATATTAAAATTCTCATCAAATAAAATTTCTTCATTAAGACTTTCTTTAGATTTAAGATAATTCGATAGCTTTTTACTATTGGCAGTATCAAACAGATCTTCGATTAATAATGTTCTCTTGTTAAGAATATCAATATTGAAAGCGTAGAAGTGTGTACCATAGCCTACACCATGACCTCCTGAAACATAATCCTCATATATATTAATACTTAAAATCTTCCTGGAATTCTTTCCCACCTTATAATAGAGATGAGTAGTTCCGGGATTATCAAACAGATTACCACAATCAGAAATTTCACCACTATTACTTTCATAGTGTAAAGTATCAGCCAGAATTCGATAGACTATTTTGTTAATGCTATCATTAACTTTATGCCTTAGATCCTTATTGGGTAAATCAGTTAGTATTGGAATATTCAAATCCCAGTTTCCTGAATAGCAGTCATCATAGTCCTTTTTACTTATTTGAATTATCTTTTCCTTAATTGAAGTATATCCAGGTTCTGGTAAAAGGATATTTGTTTTAACTGTGACTTCTTGTTTTTCAATAGTAATTGATTCAATAGATAAATTATGAAATCCCGTAATTGGGACCAGAATAAGTGATGCTATCGCCAGAAAAAATCGTTTCATATTCTAATCAAAAAAATGATATTCAATGGATCAAGCTATAAACTTGCTGCAATTGCAAAGACAATGCAATACCCGATAAACAGTATCCCATAGAGTGGAATTCCCAATATTAGCCAGAAAAACCTTAAGGACTTGCTGTCGATATTAAGTGAACAATAAAAGTATATCAATCCCATAAACACATGAATAAAAAAGTCTATAACTAAATCAATATCAACAGTTGTGAAATTGAATCTCCATACCAGGAATGAAAATACCAAGACCACCAAACCGACTATACTTTTCTCAATATCATTAAGTCTCATGCTATTTCTGATTATTCAAACAAGAAAAAATAGACATAACTGCTATTAATAAAATCATTCCTACCTGCATTACTTTTTCCTTAATTGAAGTATATCCAAGTTCTGGTAAAAGGATATTTGTTTTAACTGTGACTTCATGTTTTTTAGCTGTACATAATTCAATAGATAAATTATGGAATTATGGAATCCTGTAATTAAAGACCACAACAAAGCTGCTATCGCCAGAAAAAATTGTTTCATATTTTAATTAAAAGATACTTATCATATATGAATCGAATAATTAAATTGTGGAATAAATATTCATTAAAACTGATTCAGCAAAAAATACTAATGAAATTATCACTTATATATAATTTGTTTACTTTTCATTTAGCACATTCGCAGGAATAATCAGGAGGATTTCCTTTACATTGTTTGGTTTGTATTCGGTCTTCAATATAAGAAGTATCCTTCGTAACAATTTTATATTCACTGGCAGGATATACTTTTACAATCTGATCGATTGAATCTTTTATTAACTCATTCTCATCATAACGATCATAATTTTGACAATACTCCTTTTCAAAAGCCAAACTACCATCTGCATTTAAATAAATTGACACTTTTGAACATTCTGATCCTTTAATACAATCGCACTTACAACCGCAGGAATATAAAGTAAAAAGAGATAGTAAAAATACAATTGCTAAACCTCCGGATTTTAATTTTTTTGATTTATTCATCTTTATAAAAATTAAACGTTATACACCTAACAAAAATCATAATCAACTAAAAACTAAAAACTTAAGCATTTCCAGCACCAGCCTTTCACTAAGATATATGGAAATCTTCTTCAGTTTTTTTTCCTTAACAAAAATAGATATTTTTATTCTATGGTTAGTAAAAAATTATTTTTCCTATTATTTACCTTTTTAATATTGTTTTTCTTTCCGGTATATTCTCAAAAACTGGTTTTAAAAAATATTACTTCAAGCAATGGATTGCCCAGTAATGTCTGCTACGACATTATACAAGACAAGGAGGGCTATATCTGGATTGCTTCAGAAAATGGGGTCAGCCGTTTTGATGGTAAAGACTTCAAAAACTACACTACCCAAAACGGTCTTGCAGACAATGAAATATTTAAAATAGTTGAAGATAAAAAAGGCAGAATCTGGTTCTTAAGTTATAATGGACAACTATCCTATTACTATAAAGGCTTCATCCATCATTCAGGAAACACTCCTTTTCTGAAAAAACTCAGTTTTACATATTTTGTCAAAGAAGCTTACCCTGACAGTAAAGGGAACATATGGTTTTCCTCAAAAGAAGAAGGGATAAAGGTTTTATTACCAGACAATAGAATAAAGATCTATTCTGATAAAAAGGATACGTTCGATGCAGTAAATGTTTTTGTACAAAAGAATGATACCATAATTGCAGTCGCTCAGAATCACACTCTTATATTTACAAGCTCTGCACTCCTTAAAAAAGAGATTGCTACTTATTTTTATTCCAGGTCGTATAGAAAGCCCGACTTATTTAAGTTTAATGAACAAAAAAATTTAATTGAAGGAAATAACTTTACCATCAAAGTGCCTTCAGAAAAAGTTTTATGTTATTTAAAAGACTCTAAGGAGCATTCCTGGATTGGCACTGGCAATGGCTTATATCATATCAACAATGGAGAATCTCAGCAATACCTAGCAGGAACAATCATTACATCTTTGATTGAAGACGCTGAAGGAAATGTATGGATCAGCACATTGGGAAAAGGGATTTACATGGCTCCTTCGTTACCTTTTTTTGAACTTCGTGATGAACAAGACCGATTATTACCCCCTATCATATCCTTATATACTGATGGAGAAATCATTTATGCCGGTACCGATCATGGTTCCTTTTATATCATAAACAGGAAAAGTAATTCAATAAAAGAAATTCAAATAGAAAAAGGAAAAATTTATAACCGAGTCAAAAAATTTGTAAAAGATGACAAAGGGATTATCTGGATCGGATGTGACCTTGGATTATACAAATATTCAGGTACTATTACAAAAACAATATCAGATATAGCCGTCAAGGATCTGAGCTTTAACAACGGTAAATTATTAGTTGCTTCTAATGTCGGGCTTTTCAGAATAGACCATGAAATAAAAAAGCTGTATGATTACAGAACAACAGAGGCAGCATACATTGGAAATACCCTATATATAGGCACTTTAGGAGGCCTAAAAATTTATTCTGACCATTCGGATACACTTAAGTTTTCCGGAAATATACTTCAGGGGAAAAGAGTAACTGCAATCACCAACATTGCTCGTTTTCCCGCTATTGCCACATACGGTCATGGTTTATTTATCCTTCATAAGGATAGTATTATTCAGATTACCGAATCAAAAGGCCTCAATGGTGATATTATCTCAGAATTACATACTGATGAGAAAAAGAATATATGGTTACTGACCAACCGCGGCTTGAACTATCTGGATATCCGGAATTTTAACATCATTTCATATTCTGGTTCTGAAGGTTTGTTGCCAATACAACTAAGCTCCTTCTGCCTTAAACAGGACACTGTATATGTGTCCTCCCAAAGAGGTATATCTTATTTCATACCATCACAGGCATCAGTATCAGAAGATCGACCCAAGGCTTTTATCACATCCCTTGAGGTTAATAATGAACCTTATATTTTTGGCAAAAAAATCGTTCTTGACTGGGATCAGAATAACATAACTTTTGGTTTTTCAGGAATTTCTATTTCCAGTCTTGGGGATATGACTTATCAATACATGCTTGAAGGTATTGACAAATCCTGGCTGAATGCGGTTAATAATGAAGTTTTTTATAGTGGGCTAAAACCAGGAAAATATACATTTAAAGTCAGGACCATTTCCAAACATGGTAAAATTAGTAAACAAACTGCTGAGCAAACGTTCACAATAAAAGCTCATTTTACTGATTCAGCCTGGTTTCTTTCACTTATTATTTTTCTTGCTATTGTTGTTTTGTTCTTGCTCATTTATATATGGTTTATCAACTATAAACGGATACAAAAAAGAAAGCTCAGAGCTCTTCAATTAGAGCAATCTGCTCTCAGAAACCAGATGAATCCCCATTTCCTGTTCAATACACTGAATTCCATTCAGCAGTTTGTGATTAAAGAAGATAAGCGCAAAGCCAACAAATATCTGGTTCTATTTGCCAACCTTATAAGGAAATATCTTGATCATTCAAGAGAATTATATATTACACTAGGCGAGGAGATCGAGAGTCTTGATATGTACCTTCAACTGGAAAATCTCAGAATGAAAAATCAGGTCGAAATAGATTTTCTCAAACCGGATCAGAGTTTTAATGGAAGTTATATACCTGCAATGTTTGTGCAACCACTCGTTGAAAATGCATTTAAACATGCTCTGTTCCCCCTGATCAATGAGGGGCATAAAGCAACACTCTCTATAAAAATTATCCCCAAAGATGATAATTATATCGTCTTTAGCGTAAAAGATAACGGAACAGGATTTTCTCCGGAATATAAAAATAAAGAAGGATCTACAGCCCTGAAGAATATTATGGAGCGTATTGAAATACTTAATAAGGTTCATTCAGTAAATGCAAAAATAGAATTTAACTCTTTTACTGAAAGCTCAGGTTCAGAAGTAATCATAACTTTACCAATATTAAACAAATCAGTGCATGTCAATTAAGGCTTTGATCATAGATGATGAACCTTCCGCCATTGAGGTATTAAAAGATATCATCAATACTTTTATTCCTGAAGTTAACCTTGCAGGAACAGCGTCCAACGTATCTCAGGCGGTTGCTCAAATCAAGAAGCATAATCCAGACCTCATATTTCTGGATATAAAATTGGGGAACAATACAGGCTTTGAAATACTGGAACAAACTTCTGAAATGGATTACGAAGTCATATTTACAACCGCTTATGGTGAATTCCGTGACAAAGCCTTTGATCACCTCGCACTAAATTATCTGACAAAACCTATTGATGTAGATAAGCTGGAAAAGACTATAGAAAAATACAAAAAGCGGAATCAAAGCCTTTATTCACGTGATAAACTACAAGAACTTTTAGCATCTACCCGCTCCAACACCAATAGTAAAATTCCTTTATCAGTTAAAGACGGGCATATTTTAGTTTCTGCAGATGAAATAATCCGTTGCGATGCTGATTCTAATTATTCAAAGGTTTTCCTGACTGATTCAAGAATCATTACAGTGGCTAAAACACTAAAATATTTTGAGGAAAATCTACCAACATCCAAATTTTTCAGGGTGCATAAAAGTCACCTGATCAATATTGATTTCATAGAAGAGATAAAGAATGACGGAACGTTGACGCTCAAAAACGGAGGCAGTGTAATTATCTCACAAAGAGCCAAATCCTTATTCTTTCAGTTTTTAAACGGTTCTTTATAAACTAAAAAAAGTCCGCTTTCCCTCAAATTTCACTGCGTATACTCAATCCCTGTTTCAGCTCCTGGTTCAGATACATAGTTTTGATAAAAAAACTATATGAGGCAGAGCATTTTTAACAAAATCATTTTTTCCGAAAGTATTATATTTTTATTGTTTTTCTCAATTGGCAAACTGAAAGCCCAGGATAGCATACAGTTTAAGAAAAATGAAGTATGGGTGAATTTCTTTAACCCTGGAGTTGCATATAAGAGAGGATTAAACACAAGAACTTTTTTTAAGGCAGGTATCACGTTCGATTTTACTAAAAGCAAATCAGAACGAGATTACGTTAATTTTGATCCTAACTTTTATGATGTTAATCACAATAAAATAGGCAGAACCAACCAAAACAATAACGTTTACTTAGGTATAGAGAAAAGATCCAACCTCTCCCCTATGATAATGTTATTTCACGGCCCCGATTTATCTTATGGATTTTCTTCTTCTAATGTGTATAATAACAGTAACGCAAGTTTATACGAAAGAACAAATCACAATAGTCAGACAATCGGAGCAGGATATACAATAGGGGCCTCTTATAGTTTTAACAGTTCGTTAGGAATAGGTATATATTGGTCTCCTAGAATATTTTTGAACTTTTACAGAAGGGAAAGTACCTATCAATACCACGCCGACCCTCAAACCAACCGAACCGAGAAAAGTAAAGAAAATAACTTTGGTGTACAATTATTAACTCCCGGTGTCAGTCTAATTTTAAAATTTTAGATACAGTACTTTAACAAGTTGTTTTTCATTTCTAAGTCTTAAATTTTTTTCCTAATTTTTTGTGATCAAACCTGAAAGCTCTCTAATAAAGATTGCTTATAGGTTTGGTCTTTCTGTATTTATTGGCCATTGCTTTTAAAGATCTACCTCGGTTTTAAAACACGACCAGCACACAATCCAATCATACATAAGTTATCCGTACAAACAGAATAATTTTTCTACAACTGCGTGGGGAAAGCTTTACTAGTTGTTATAATAACAATGCTAAATAATTCTTATTGCCCTTCTTTAGTAGGTATGTACATCATCCTAATAGATAATCATAATTTTCGTTTTCTAATCAGACCTTCTTAAACTAAAAAAAATACACTTTCACTCAAATTTTACTGCGCAGACTCAATTCCTATTTCAGCTTCTGGTTCAGAAACATAGTTTTGAAGAAAAAACTATATGAGACAGATCATTTTTAACAAAATCATTTTTTGTGGAAGTATAATCTTCCTATTGTTTCTTTCTATTGGAGATTTGAAAGCACAGGATACCATACAGTATAAGAAAAATGAAATTTGGGCAAATTTCTTTAGCCCCGGCGTAACCTACAAGAGAGGTTTAAACTCAAGAACTTTTTTTAAGGTTGGTATCACTTTCGATTTTAACAAAGGCAAATCAGATCGGAATTCCTTTTATTCTGATGATAATTATAATTCATTCGAACACTCTAACCTCAATCAAAACAACCAAAGCATTAGTGTAAATTTAGGTATAGAAAAAAGGTCTTACTTATCCTCGAAGGTTACCTTATTTCATGGTCCGGACTTATCTTATGGATTTTCAGATTATAGAGCCTACACCAACAATAACCTAAACTTAAATGATGAAACTTCTCAAAATACTCAAACTATTGCGGCAGGATATACAATCGGAGCCGTTTATAGCTTTAATAGTTATTTAGGAATAGGAGTAAGTTGGTCACCACGAATCTATTACAGGTTTTACAAAGGAGAGAGCTCCTCTCGATCCAATACCGACCCTCATACCAATCGTCTGAATAGTAATAAAGACAAATCTTTGGGCATTCAATTAAATACACCTAGTGTGAATCTTATCTTAAAATTTTAGAATCAGCACTCTTTATGAGATTTATTCCTTGCGTTTATAAGTAAACTCCTTTTTTAATCTTATTTATTTTTTCTGTTTGCCGGCCTGCTACCTGGACAGGCCGGCAATTTAACAAACGATTAATTGATGAATAAAAATTTTTTATTACGCGAATCAAAAAATATGTTCAAATGAGAACTGTAAGTAGTATGGAAAAGAGAAAGGTAACAATCGTAATAATGTATGCTTTTATAGCAACCATTCTTTTGGGTTGCATGAATAAAATTGAAAAACAGAACCCTGATTCTTTCTATGAAAACATCAGTGGATATGATTGGATGAGAATTCCTTTAATAAAGCCATACGAACTTAGAACCAGCCCTCAGGATAGCATAAGTAGATGGGACATGGCTTTTGTTAATTTACTGGGGACTTATAACGTTAAAAAATTAGATATAAAAGATAGCATCATATATATACTAAGCGGTAACATTGGTGATGGAGGCAACACTTTCGTAAACCGCACAATTGCTCCAACAGGATGGTTTATCATCGACACAAAAGTTAATAAGGAAAAGGGCTTCGTAAATGAAAAAGATTTCAATGACTATGTTATAAATCACAGTTATCCCAAGCCCTCCTGGATGTGCATTGATTCATTGGTAAACTCTATTATTAAAAAGAATAAGCTTCCCTGGAGACAGTATTAGTGTGTATTCAATCATCCTTCTCAAAACACACATCAGACTTCCGCTAGTCTCAGGATGTAACAAGTGGCTGGTTTTATTACGAATTCAAAGGATGTTCTTATGACTAAATTCGGATTTTAGGAATCTATCCCAGACAAATTCCCTAAAATGAATATGTTTAATTATACCGGGGATTAAAACGCTTAGTTAAAGAGATGCAGTGCTAAAAGCAATTAACTTAGGATTGGATACAGACACAAGATGAGCTGTCACTTGGGGCTTGGGAGGATTATATTATGGATACAATTCCATTCCTGATGAATGGGTGATGCTTTGGCCAGAAAGGACGATATTGAAAATCGGGCGATAAGACTAGAATAGAAGTATTTTCCTGGGGAATAGTAGGATTTATGCACACACTAACTATCTAATCATATGCTCCTATCATAAGGTTGAATTTGATACAATCTTTATCTAGGTCAACCTCCCCCAAACACATTTCTTTTTCAAAGTTTTTCCTAAATAAAGAATTTGTACCGCCCCCATATCTTCAATTCAAACTATTCACGCACTCGCTGGTTTATACCCCTAAAGCACTTCAAATGTCCCTGGTAGCTAACAAAAACAAAGTCACCGAAAGAATTCTTATGCTCGTCGGTATCTGTTTTTGTTTTTTAGGTACCCTCATTCCACTGCTGGTGCTTAGTTTAAGATTCATAAACTACCCACTGTTATATTCTATCACGCCGGGTCACTTTATCATGAATCCTCTTACTTCTCTCTGTTTCATAACTCTAGGCATTTCTATATGGCTTTCAAGAACAGAAGAGATCAAACAAAAGTATTTTTATCTTGTATCCATACTATGCGTACTTGTGATTGCCTATTCAAGCGGTATGTTAATAATTTTATCACTTGGTTATAATTTTCAGCCCGACAGATTTTTTTTGAAGCTACTGTACCAAAATCAGGAATTACCGGAAATGACTTTGAGCTATAAGGGTTTGGGGATAAATAACGCCATTTGTATTAACTTACTGGCTATCTCCCTCCTCTTTATTGACAAAAAAAAGATACTATTCTCAAATGCTCAAAACCTTAATTACTTTATCATATTTTTATCGTTCCTTACTATTTATGGTTATGTATATTCTGTAGAGGAAATGTATACGCTTCGAGGCATACCTATGACTTTTTACAGCTCTCTGTCCATGCTGTTTCTATCCTCATCCATACTTTTTCTCAGACCTTTTAAAGGATCAATGAAGTACCTGGTAGGACAAAACCCGGCAGAGGTTTTTATGATGCGTTTTCTCGCCTTCTTTATTCCTCTGGTGCTGGGTTATCTGAGAATAAGCGGTGAAGAAGCTGGTCTATATGCTAAAAATGTAGGTACAGCACTTATGGCCATTAGCACTTATCTTATCTCGATTACCCTGCTCGGATGGAAATCGACCATCCAGTATAAACTTCAGCTGGCAAAGCGAAAGGAAGTTGAGCTTATAAAAAAAGACCACCAAAGAATCGAAAGGATTCTAAATAACTCACAAACTTTCGTTCAGATTATTAATATCCAGAAAGGGATAATAGCCTTTTCCAATGAATCCGGACGAGGCAAAATGCGAACGGGCAAGGAAATAGAAGGCAAAACAATGTCAGAAATTGTAAAAGAAAGAATACATCCCGATGACTTTCCTATTATTGAAGAACGGCAGAAAATACTTCCGGAACTTAAGGACAACGAATATAATGACGTTGCTTTCAGGCTAACAGACGAACATGGCGACCACACCTGGTTATTCTCTAGAGCAATTGTCTTCTCCCGGGATGAATCAGGAGCTGTAAAAGAAATTCTCTTCAATACAATTGATTTTACTAATGAAAAGAAAAAAGAATCAAAACTGAAACAACAAAAAATAAATCTGGAACAAAAGCAACTGGAGTTAGAAAGAATAAAACGTAAGCTGGAAGAGGCTAACAATAAATTAGAAGAAGAGGCCCAAAAAAGGGCCTCTGAGCTCTATAGAAGTGAGAAGAGATACAAGGATTATATAAAAAATAGCTTTAGCGGAATCATAGAATTTGAACATACATCTGATATAAGCATCAGTTTGCCTGCGGATGAACAGGTAAAAAAAATCAGAGAAGTAACCAGAATAAAAGAAGTAAACCAGGTAGCTGCTGAACTGCATGGATATAAGAACCCTGATTCATTGAAAGGTATGCCTCTTCTGGAATTCATCGATTTGCCAGAAGAGATTGCTATTGAGTATGGAAAGGAATTTGTCAGGTCCAATTATCGTCTTGTAGGCAAACAGCCAATTCAGTTGACAAAAGAAGGTAAACCTGTAAAAGTTTACTCCAACCTGCTTGGGATAGTAAAAAATCACTTTTTGGTAAAAGTATGGGAAATACAAAGACCCGTGAACTTCTCTGATATTATAACAACGAAGAGACTGAAACTAATACAAGGCTTAATGAAAAAAGAAATCTCTGACAAATAATATTTAACATCAATGCCGGTATCAATTGAAAATAAGCAGACTGTAACCACTCTGATTGCACTGGGAAAAACCTTTACTCTTGTTGCTTTTTTTATCCCCATAATCGGATTGCTATTGCGTGCAGTAAGTTTTGAGTTGTTTGAGTTATATAGCTTTAATCAGGTTGTATCTCAAAACCCCCTTTCGGCCATCTGCTATTCTATGATTGCTCTGGCAATATGGATCATTCGGAATGAAAATGCTAGTTTGGCAAATAAGATAATATGCAATTCAATTTGCTTTCTTATACTGCTTATTGCCGGGATCAAACTCATAACATATTTTATGGACCAGCCCTTTGTATTAGAGGAAGTCTTATTTAAAGAACAAATCTATCAGGTCAAGAGCAAGGTAAAAAAGGAAGTCAATGTTAACCTCACCTCTCCTATCTCTGCCTTTTTTTTTATTGCACTCTGTACATCATTGCTGCTTAACAATTTTGGAAATAAGGAAATCTATAAAATATCTCAATTTCTAAACTATGGTACAGGACTGGGTGCTATATTAGTTATATATAGTTATGTCTATAAAATTGATGACTTGTATGCTGCTTCCTATATAATTCCTATTTCACTTAATTCTGCTATTGTTGCCCTTTTATTGTCAATAGCTATATTATTCCTAAGACCACATAAAGGATCCATGAAAACCCTGATAGGACAAAATTCCACTCAAATAGTCTTATTAAGATTTCTCGCCTTTTTCATACCACTCCTTTTGGGTTGGTTAAAAATAAAAGGCGAAAACAACGGACTTTACAGTAAAAATATGGGAACAGCTCTATATGCATCTGCTACTTTTTGCATCTCCATGTTTTTGCTTGGCTGGAAATCGCAGATACAATCAAAACTCAGGGGGGTAAGACAAAAAAATGAAGAGCGTATTGAAAAGGACAGAGAAAGGTTAAAGAACATACTCGAACTATCCCCCACTTCAATAAGCATTATTGATCTGGATACACAAAAATTCATTTTCACTAACAGAGCTTTTAGACAGCTCTTCAGTTACAAAGGTGGTGAGATCCGCAATAAAAAATATCGGGATGTAGTAAAAACGTTGGTTGCAGGAATAGATGAAGATAAGATCCTTAATCGTTTAGAACTTATAAAAAATTTAAAAGAAGACGAATCAAATGAAATGACTTATGGAGTATATAACAAAGAAGGACTTGCTAGCTGGATAATTACAAGGGGCATCGGTTTTGACTACAAAAATGGGAAAGCCAGGAAAGCACTCATCAACAGTCTCAATATCTCAAAAGAAAAGAAGCTCCAACTGGCACTGGAAAGGCAATCAGCACAAATAGAACAAACCAATAATAAGCTAAAGGAATCAAACGACAAACTGAGAGATATTCAACTCAATCTTGAAGAGAAGATAAAGGAACGTATTAATGAAATAGAAGAGAGCAACCGTGCCTGTAAAGACTTCTTTGAAGAAAGCTTTGATGGCATTCTTCGCTATGGACTAAAAGATATTGAAGGAGTTGATACAAGCCTCCCCTTCAAGCAACAGTTAAAATTAATAGAGAAACATGCCTACCTGGCCGAAGCAAATAAAAAACTGACCCATGACCACGGTTATAAATCTGCTGATGAACTCGTAGGTACTCCTTTAGTAGATTTTATAGCTATGTCAAGTAAGGAAAAACTTAAACTACTCCTTCGCTTTATAAGGAATGGTTATAAAATTGAAAATACTCCTACCATACACAGAAACAAAGCCGGAGAAAAGATCCGGGTACTCGTCAATATTACTGGGGTAATAGACAACGGTCTACTTGTAAGTGCCTGGAGTACGGAACTGAAATTTAGGTAAAAATCTGTAGTCATCATTAGTACTGCCTGTATCAAGAATCTTAAATCATCCTGCTTAGAGAAATATAAAAGCTGCGCATTATATCTTTCTGAGACATTTATCTTAGGGACTTTAAACTTAAATTTGTTCCTGAAAACTTCCTACCAATTCCATATCACATCAGAAATATTTCAAAGACCTACAAATCCTGCCTCTTATCATTAAAATTTTCCAACACAAATAACCTTTATCTGTTATGACTTTATCATGCGATAATTCTTTCAACGATAACAAGGGAGATGTTTTAAACGGCAATTGGCAAAAGTTTCAATTAACATCTTTCTTCTTAGTACGAATCATTAAATATAGATTTTGAAATTTGAACCTATATAAACATGCAAAAGTATATACTGAGCTTTAATGAAATCCATTTAAACGATATTGCACAGGTAGGTGGAAAAAATTCTTCTCTGGGAGAAATGTTCAATACACTATCTTCCAAAGGAATCAAAATTCCTGACGGATTTGCAACTACGTCTTTTGCCTATCAGGAATTTATTAAAAGCAATAAGCTCGGTAACGACCTTAAAAATATACTGGATAAATTAGATACGACAAACTTCTCTAATCTTTCAGAAATAGGATTATCCTGCAGAAATCTGATCTTAAAAGCTTCCATCCCCTCAGAGATAGAGGCTGCTATTAAAAATGGCTACAGAGATTTATGTAAAAAATACGCCTCTCAGATACACGTTGCCGTGAGAAGCAGTGCAACCGCAGAAGATTTGCCGGATGCAAGCTTTGCCGGCCAGCATGAATCATACCTGAATATATGCTGTGGAGAAGAAAATCTGCTTAACGCATGTCTCAAGTGTATGGCATCATTGTTTACAGACAGGGCAATCAAATACAGACATGATCATGGATTCGATCATATGAAAATTGCATTGTCTATCGGAATTCAAAAAATGGTTAGATCTGATATGGCATCTTCAGGGGTATGTTTCACATTAGATCCTGACTCCGGATTTGAAGATGTGATCCTCATTACAGGAAGTTGGGGATTGGGAGAAAATGTTGTCCAGGGGGCAGTTAACCCGGATGAATTTTATGTTTTTAAAAAATCTTTACAGAAGAATAAAAAAGCCATACTTAATAAAAAAATTGGAAGCAAGGAGAAAACGTTGATATATAACTACAGTTCTTCAATTGAAAACACAACTATCAATATTGAAACCCCAAAAGAAAAGAGAGAACAGTTTATTTTAACTGATGAAGAAATAAACCTACTGGCCAAATGGTCCTTGATTATTGAAGAGCACTACAAAAAACCTATGGACATTGAATGGGCAAAGGATGGAGAAGAGAATACAATATATATTGTACAGGCAAGACCGGAGACTGTATATAGCAGACAAAGAAATCAGGTTAAAATAACGGAGTACCTTCTCAAAGAAAAAGGTAATACTATTACCAAAGGCAAAGCAATCGGTAATAAAATTGCAACCGGAACCGCCCGTATCATTAATTCACCTAAAGATTCATACCTACTAAAGGAGGGAGAAATACTAATAACGGATATTACGAATCCGGATTGGGATCCTATCTTAAAAAAAGCATCAGCCATTATTACCAATAAAGGAGGCAGAACCAGTCATGCAGCCATTATAGCCAGAGAGCTGGGAGCTGTAGCAATCGTAGGAACAGGAAATGCAACCTCCGCAATAAAAGATGGTGAAACGGTAACTGTTTCCTGCGCAGAAGGAGAAACAGGAACTGTATATGAAGGAAAACTTTTGTGGGATGTGGTTGAAACTGATCTGGAAGCCATAGAGAAACCTAAAACAAAAGTCATGTTCATCTTAGGCAATCCGGAGAAGGCATTTCATTTGTCACGTATTCCCAATGATGGCGTTGGTTTGATGAGGCTGGAGTTTATCATTAATAATTCTATCAAAATCCATCCAATGGCTTTAATAAAATTTGACTCTCTAAAAGATCAACAGGCCAAATCTGAAATCGCAAATCTCACATCCAACTATCCCGATAAAGAATCCTATTTTGTTGAAAAGCTGTCCAGGTCCGTTGCAACAATAGCTGCAGCATTTTATCCAAATGATGTGATTGTCAGAATGACTGATTTCAAAACCAATGAATATGCAAATCTGATAGGCGGAAAGGAATTTGAACCCGAGGAGGCAAATCCAATGCTGGGATTCCGAGGAGCTTCTAGATATTATAATGACGCATATAAGGAAGGATTCGGACTTGAATGCAAAGCTATGAAAGTCGTCAGGGAGGAAATGGGTCTTACAAACATTAAATTAATGATCCCATTTTGCAGAACTGTTGAAGAAGGAAAAAAGGTTATAGAAATCATGAAAGCAAATGGACTGAAACAAGGGGAAAATGAACTTGAAATATATGTGATGGCTGAAATACCAAGTAACGTAATCCTTGCTGATGAATTTGCCAGTGTATTTGATGGTTTCTCTATAGGATCTAATGACCTTACACAACTCACTTTGGGAATAGACAGAGATTCTTCTACTGTGAGCGAATTATTTGACGAAAACAATGAAGCCCCCAAAAAGATGATCCGCCTGATGATCAATGCTGCCAAACAAGCAGGGAAAAAAATTGGCCTCTGTGGACAAGCTCCAAGCGACTTCCCTGAATTTGCTCAATTTCTTGTCGAAAATAAAATTGACAGTATTTCTTTCAATCCTGATGCAATGATCAAGGGAATACAGAATATCAAAGAAGCAGAAGCAAAATTCCGGCATCAGAAAATAGAGCATTGATGAAATCCTTACTAAACAAGAGTAAATAAATACTTGATCTGACAGCAGGGATTGAAAAACATTCCAACAGATTGTATAAAATTATCATGGATATAGCAAGTATTTGTATGCCATAAATTCTTATTGATATAGTTCTGGGAAAACGATTATTATTTGAGAGTTTCTGATTTTGAATATCTATTCCTAAGTTGAATAAAATAAAGAACAACGATCAGTATTTCTTCTTATTCTTTCTTTGCTCAACTATTGCAGACCCAACCATACTGATTATTAATATTCCTAACACCGCAACCAGTGCAATCACTGTTGGTATTTTAATAGTTTCTGCCAGAATCATTTTTACACCCACAAAAACCAATATAGCAGCTAAGCCATAATGCAGATATCGAAATTTTTGCATAAGCCCTGCAAATGCGAAATAAAGAGACCTTAATCCCATTATGGCAAAAACATTGGATGTATAAACGATAAATCTATCCGTAGTGATAGCTAAAATTGCAGGGATAGAGTCTATGGCAAAAATCAAATCAGTTGTTTCAATCATAAGCAAACTAAAAAACAAGGGAGTCATATGCCTCTTATGATCTATCGTCGTAAAGAATTTATCTCCATCATATTTGGGAGTTGCAGGGACGAACTTTTTAGCCAGGTTAATCAGATAATTATTCTCAGGATCGACTTTTATCTCTTTACGCACTGCCATTCTGATACCAATGACAACCAGAAAAGCACCGAATACATAAATGATCCAATGAAAACGTTCTATCAATTCGATTCCAAGAAATATAAATCCAGCTCTCATCACAAGAGCTCCAAGGATGCCCCAGAACAGTACTCTGTGCTGATATTGATCAGGAACCTGTGTGTATTTAAAAATTAACAGAATAACAAAAATATTATCAATACTAAGTGATTTTTCAATAAGGTATCCCGTCAGAAAATCAAGTGCCGGGTCAGGGCCTTGCCATATATAAATGATTAGATTAAAACTAAGGGCAAGTGTTATCCAGAATACAGTCCAGAGAATCGACTCTTTGAATGAAACAACATGTGCTTTTCTATGAAATACTCCTAAGTCAAATGCCAGAATGATTAAGACAAAAACGTTGAAAAATATCCAGTAAAAAACATGAGGCATATAGTTTAAATAAGAAACAGGCCAATATTCTCCTTATTCTGACTGCTTATAAAGTATCCATTTCCAGAATTTTAATACATAAAGCAATTTACAAGACACTGAATGATCAGAGAATAAAACAACCTGAATATCATGTAAAAGTTTAAGGTGGTATCCAACCTTTCTGACCAAACCTTTCGGGGAGAAATTTTTTACGGGACAACCATCAAAGTAAAAAAACAAAAAATCTTTTGGATTTAAATTAAGTTTTCCTACTTTTGGGACCCGTTTGCCCAGGTGGCGGAATTGGTAGACGCGCTGGTCTCAAACACCTGTGTTCGCAAGGACATGCCGGTTCGACTCCGGCCCTGGGTACTGTTAGAAAAATAAAGCTCTGTAATTGAATAAATTGCAGAGCTTTTGTATTTTTAGTCGAGTTTTTAACCAAGTTTTACTTACACGGATATTACAGAGTAAGTTTTTTATTTCAATTACCTGATTTTTAAAAATCAAACCTATAATCTACCTATTATGAAAAAAGCAATTATCAGATTGGTAATATCAGATGGATATCATGAATTAATTAAAGAAGGGGAAAACTTTTCTGTTCATTCTAACAATAATGTAATTATGTTAATGGATGACAACAAAGCTGGAGGCAGAGATTATGTTTTCATGGGACCTGTTTCTAACATTTTTATTGAATTGATAGAAAATTAGTAAGTCCAGTTACCAAGTGCGTATTTTAAATTGATATGCACTTGGTTAAAAATTATACTTGTTTAAAAATAGTTTCTGGATTTTCGCTTGTTAATCTTCCATAAAATTCGATAGCATATCTATCAGTCATTCCAGCTATAAAATCGCATATAACTCTATATTTCTCTTCTTTTTCATTAGCTTCTTCGTAAGCATTTTTATAATCTATTGGGAGCAATTTATATCCTTCTTTATTCCTTTCTTCATTGGAAAGCGAATTGAATATGAACCGAACAATTTCATACCCTCTATAAGAAGGAACCGAAATAAGACTGCTTTCTATAATAGATACATAAACAAAGTTTTTCAAAAGTTCAACTTTAAATTTTCTTTCTTCGCTAAAACTAACAGATGAAAGTGCCGGTATTTTATCATTATAGTGAAAACATACAGAGTTTATAGCCTGGTCAACCAAAGTTGATGTTATATAATTTCGGGAATAACCATCCCGTGCGACATTCTCACTTATCTCTTGCCCAGCTCCAATAACATTATAAAGCAACTCATGTGAATCACCCTGATTTTCTTCTTTAGTTTGACTAACAATTTTCTCAAAGTATCCTCCGCACCACTCTGCAAAAATCTCTCTCAAACCTGACTTTATTTCTTTTCTAGTATAGTTTTTATCGCTAGCTTTCTTATTTAACCTTTTAGTCATTTCTTCCAATACTTTGTCACTAGGATTTAGAAAATTTAAAGGAGTAAGAAAGTTTCCTTTAAAAGCATCTTCTAAATCATAGGTACTATAGGCTATATCGTCTGCTAAATCCATAATTGAGCATTCAATAGTTTTAAATGCATTATCCCCCCGAGACGCTTTAAAATTTGCTTGACCTGTAACATTTTCTTTAATTTTATTTACTAAATCTAACTCAGACATATAATACCCCTTTGCCAAACTATCAAGAACTTCTCTTTTATTTGGAATCGGTTCATCATATTTAAGAATAGAAGCTAATGTTCTATATGTTAAATTTAAGCCTACCTTTTCATTTGTATCTTCATGCATTCCTTTCTTTTCAAGTTTAGTTAAAATCCTTAAAGTTTGTGCATTCCCTTCAAATCCGCCATAAGGTTTCATGCAAAAATCTAAAGCATATTCACCTACATGACCAAAAGGAGGATGTCCTAAATCATGAGCCAAACCCGCAAATTCAATTATATCCAAATCAATAAAATTATTCTCCAGAGTTTCTTCACTTATATTTAATCTACAAGCAATCGATCTGGCAATTTGATACACTTCTATGGAATGAGTTAACCTATTCCTAAAAAAATCTGATTCATGGCCTGGAAACAATTGTTGTTTTCCTGTAAGTCGTCGAAAGCTTGGAGAGTGAATTAACCTACTTATATCTCTTCTAAAAGTAGATCTATAGGGATTATTATCATTTACTGATATTAGTCGATGTTTGTCTGAGTCTCGATATAACATATAAAAAAGAAATGGGTTATTAAAAAAAAAGAGAACTTGAATAACAAGTTCTCTCACACTTTAAATTTATAAAAAATTACTTCTTATTACTTTTATTTTTTTGTCCACTGGAATTAGAGCTAGATTTTCCTTTGTCAGAAGTAACCGAGACTTTTTCAAAAGCTCTCTTAGCGGCTAAATCCATAAATTCTGAATAATTTAACACTTTGCTCATAGTCGTTTTTTTTTGTGGTGTTACACTTATTTTAGGTCTTCTATTATTGTGGTATCTTACGATTTTTCAATTTTCTTTTTACTAATACTTCCACACATTTCAACGAATACATACGTAATATTCGTACTAAGTACATAAATTTTGCAAAAAAAAGCAATAGTTATGTTTAACAAATAACTGGCAATCAATAAGAAGTGTTTATTTTTTTGAGAAAAAGATCGTCTGTTTTACCCTGATATTTACGAAGATATCTCTAAGAAGGATAATTATTCCTAATCATATTTTTGAAAAATATTTTTAAAAAAAATTAAAAATTTTACAGTTTTCTACACCTTCCTTTCTTTTTCTAATAAAGATAAAAATCCTCAACGCAGAACAATTGCGATGGATTTAATAACAATGAATAGAACTGAGATTTCCTTAAACAAAAAATACTAAATACTCTTTAAAAGAAAAACCCCTGACCAGCTGTCAGGGGTAAAACGAGATTGGGATCCGTTTAATTTCAACCAGCTATGGTGAAGTACAAAGTTAAATAACTATTGCAATAACAAAACTTTAAAGGGCTATTTTTCCAGTCAAAGCTATCAAATGGCAGAATTATATATTCTATTGTGCTGTATGATACATTAACTGTTAGCCGGTCCTGCTCTATTGCCTTTTTAGCCTCTTTATAAGCTTTGTAATTCTTTTCAGGCAGAAATCTAGCCGAACTCATTTTAAAGTTCTTCTGAAGCACGAAACGACCAGGCAAGAAATATTTCTTCCGGACACGGCTAACTTCAATATCCTCGATATTCTTCTTTCCCTACTCCATCTTTCAGGAGTATAAAAACCTGATAATAGTTTAAGAGATTCTAAGGATCTCTTTGGCTCTTCCATAATATGGAAAGACAAAAGAGCCCAATGTATTTCTTTCGCATTAAATAAATACTTAACTCATCAAATCTTTTGACAATAACTAAAGTCAAATTGACCGGTTCCAAATATTTGCTCATCGCTCATCCCATTATATGAGGGATCTATATATTTGTATAAAACGGAATATTCATCTTTCTTAATTAATTTAAAAATTTTAGTAGCAACCACACTATTTCCATCCACAATGTCAATTCTGTTTTTTTGAAAAAACAAGGCATTTCTAGTAACTATATAAGTTATCATTTTAACCCCATCTTCTGGGTAAAATGGCAAAACACCATCAATAGAATACTGATTATTTTGGTGTAGTATATCAATTTCCTGAACCTGATCAAAAACAATTGTCCCATGAGGAGAATAACAAGTAATCATTATTTTTAAATTATAAATAGGGAATACCCCATTTGAACTTATATAGAAAAATGGCTTAAGCATATCCCCATTCTTTTCAGCATTCAAACATGCTAGCAATGTTATTTGGGGATATGAGTCTCCTCCAGTTAAATGTCCAATAGTGTTTATTGAGGCTTCTTCAAGCTGCTTTATTAAATCCTCAGTTTTTACCTTCAAGTCCTCGAAACTTTTTTCTGTTTTCTTTTGCTTAATAATCCTATTTAAATTACCGGTAAACCAGCTAATAAAGAAAAGATATGCAAAATACCTTTCCGCATTGCTTACAGAAGATTGCTTAGTGCTTTCAGTATTCGGATAATAAATTAAAACGATATAACTTAAAATTACAGGGATAGAAAACTCCTTAAAAATCTGTATCAATATTTTAGCAAATTTTGATTTACCAAGTTCCCTGAAGATTGATCTTATATCTTTCTTAAAGATTGAAGTTGAAAATAATGTATTCATAAAAATAAGGTTGTAGTAAATCCAAATATAACTCGAATCCTTAGACGAAAAAACACCAATATTGATTCTTGCAGGCGACCAACTTTTATATATCCAATAAATTGGCTATTAAATTTTCAAGCTAATTTGGAATTTAATAAGAAGAATAATTCTTTCATTTTAAATAGTTATTTTTAAAGAGTTTACTAGTTTTTTCAAATTCTTAAACCTAAAATTTTTACTATGGCTAACTGTAAATACTGCAATGATCCTTCCGGGACTTATGAACTCTGTAGAGAACATTATTATGATTCAAAAGAAGGCACGATTGACAAGTGTAAATGCGGTCAATATAAAGATTCAGAATACGAATTTTGTATTGAGTGTTTTAAGAAAAATAAGAATGGATCTTCTTCCGAAAGAAAAAAGGTTAAAGTTAATGACAATTCGATAAAGGGAAGACTTGCAGAAGCCATAGTTGAAGAAATGTTTCTAGCACTTGGATATAGAGTATTCAGGTTTGGAATGGAAAATACTGTTCCCGGATTCAGTGATCGTTATCTTCCTAAAACTGGTGATGTTGCCAATCAGGTTAGAAAGATGCCCGATTTTATAATTGTAAAAGAAAGTATGATTGCCTTTATTGAAGTTAAATACAGAACAAGTGGAGAATTTGATTTCAATGAATATTATGAATCACGTGGAAAATACCCATACCCGAATGCATACTTTATTTTAGTTACTCCAAAGCACATCAAAATACAAAAGGCGGAAAAACTTGAAGCTGGAGAAAAATTTCAATACTTAGGGAATCATAAAGATTTTGAAACTGATAAAGACATCATACTTCAGTACATTGAATTTTGTAAAAAGTTTTTCGGTCAATGTTGATCAAATACAAATGAAATGAGGTTGCCGATTAGCAACCTCATTTTCTCAATCTTCATATGGAATATCACGCATCGCGTGAATTACTTCGTGTACCATAAAATAACATCTTCTTCCTAAATATCTTGGCTTTAATCTTCCAAACTTAATTTGAGTATATATAAAAGACTCTGAACAATCAAGATCTTTTTGAAGCTTTTTAAATGTAATAAATGGTATCCATTTAACGTGACCTAAAAACATAGTTTAATCATCTTCTGGTTGATCAGTCATTGCAAGGACAACCTCATCAATTAGAAAATAACATTTTTTACCTAAATATTTAGGCTTTAATCTTCCCAGTTTAATCTGCTTTTCAATAAAAGTCCTTGAACAGCTAAGAGCCTTTTGAGTTTCACTCATTGAAAGAAAAGGGATTCTTTTTTTATGTCCTAACAGCATATATCAGTTTGTTTTTAATTAAGTGTTTTAATATTTCTCCGGTGCATCCTTCATAGCACCAAGAATATCATTGATAAGAAAATAAGGTTTTGCTCCTAAATATTTTGGTTTCAATTCTCCTTTATCAATCAAAGTATACATAAACGTTTTAGAGCAATCTAAAGCTTTTTGTGTTTCACTAAATGAAAGAAAAGGTACTTCCTTAGTTGATATAGAATTATTCATATACCCCCCTTTCTATATACGAAATAAGATCCTCCTTTTTAAAATAGAGATTCTTTCCATTGGGCTTATAAAACTTTACTTTTTTATCCTTTATTAATCTATAAAGATTGTTCTTCGTAATATTTAAAAAATCAGAAGCTTCTGATGTATTTAGAAACATAGTGATTAAATTTTTAAGTTACTTAAAATGTGAAATAAGAACGGAATGTTCTAAAGGTTCCAGTAGAGAACTATTACAGATTGAGACTTTCATCAATCAGAGTTTATCCGGCTATGATTTAACATCTGGATATAGCAATTCACTGGGATATATGTCAATCCTAACAATGAATTAGAAATACTTTGAATGTTGGATTTAAAACTTTTAATAGAGATAACTAAGAATGCTAATCAAGAACAATTAACATGTTAGATTATAAAAATCTAAAAAGTATTATAAAAATAAAATCTATTATTTTCAATATAATAGACCAGTTGCAACTTCTACCTTGTAGAGCTAAAACTAAATACTAATTTGGTATTCAAAATTACTATAAAAATCAGTTAAAACAAGCAATCAACATTAAAAATTGGTTAAGGTAAACCAAAGCTTTAAATTGAGAAACACCATCTTACCTGTCAAATAATTTACAAGATCCGAAGCAAGCTGATTTGAAAAATTGTATTATTCCGCTTTTATACTCCGAAAAAAGGTGAAATCTACTTCACCCCTTAAAAACCTAGTACAACATACTAAAAATCAATTAATTATTTTAAATATAAGAATAAACGAGTGGGGCGAAGTGGGACGTCTTTGTGCATGTTATACAACATGCACAATGCTCTGTTTGGATTATATTAATTGCACTACATAAAAGTAAGGGAGCATACAGACGTTATTTACCCACTTCATAATTGGAAAACATTCCTGAAAAACAAATATTAAAGGTTAGCTGATTGAATTTACAGATTTGATTTTAAATCCTGCAACCTTTCAATTCACCTCTTGGATCCACCTTTAAACTTTATATTACCTGAAGAATATAAAAGTATTTAACTCTTCAATCAATGGAGGAAAGAAACTGATTATTTATTCAAAATAAAGCTAAAGGTTAGCTGATTGAATCGTCATTAATTGAAATCAATAAGACTATAAAAACTTCACTTTAAAAACCTATCGAAAAACCTCCTGGCTCTTCATATGAGACTGGCCGTAATTCCAAAGTTGATTTATCATCAAAATAAATCATAACAGAATTTAAGTCAGCTTTTATATATCGGATTCTCTTTTCGATGACCGATGAATCATTTAAAAGTACTCTTACATTCTCTCCGAATACAGATACATCTACTAAGTGCTTTTCTTCCATATTATATATATTTTGTTTAGAATAAATCAAAAATCATCCTTTCGGATGCATTCTTTTGTGGATATCAATTAAGGTGCTAAACCGTAAATGGGTATAAACTTCAGTACTTGCAATAGTTGAATGGCCTAATAAATCCTTAATAGCAAAAATAGGAACACCTTTATTAACCAAATGAGAAGCAAAGCTATGTCTGAAAGTATGAGCGCTTACCCTAAATCCTATCTTTTTTATAGGAAAATATTTATTTATGGTTCTTTGTACAAACATTGGATAAATTTGATCTCCAGCATTATCAACTAACAAGAAGCCGGATTTATTTTTATGCTTCCATTTTTGATTATAAGTCATTATAAGCTCAACTATGCTCTTACTAATAAAGACAACTCTTTCTTTATTGCCTTTTCCGTTGACTTTTATCTCACGTCTAGAAAGATTAATATTAGATAGTTTGATATTGATAATTTCGTCTACTCTACATCCGGTATAATACAATAACTCAAACAGGAGTTTGTCTCTTATAAGCTTTCTATTTTCTCCGGATTCTATTCCGTCTAGAACTTCCATCATAATATTTTCTGGAATAAATTCAACCACCTTCTTTGAGAACTTAGGGGTTGTAATATTTTGCATAGGGCTTTTTTCAATTAGCTCATTCTTCAAACAAAATTTATAAAACGAACGAAGACAATATATTTTCCTAGCTATAGATCTTGTGGATATTCCCGATTCATATAAATGTATAATCCAATCCTTAATCTCTCTTCTGGAGGCAGATAAAATCAAACCACAAACCAAAGAATTGAATTGTTCTACATCCGTAATATAGGCTGTAACTGTGTGTCTGCTATATCTTTTTATAGAAGAAAGATATTCCTTAAATAATAATATTTCGTCCATAATTTAAATGATTAATATTTGGTTCGATTGGCTTTATAAGGGAAAGCTGAGTTATTCTTTCTTGTATGTTCTTTAATTTTTTAAAAAACATATGGTTATCATGACCAGCATAGCGAAAAGACAACTGATAAATTTCTTCATCGATTTCATGCTTTATCTTATTGTAAAGAATAAAATCATTTCCTGAAAGACATAGTACCAATGGTTGAATTTTAAACTGAATTCCGTTATAGTACTGAATTAGATCCTCTAAATATCTGGTCAAGACAAGAGATAATTTATAGACATATTCAGCTGCTTCTTTATGTGAATTAAAAACTTCCTTGTTAATTGAATCAAGGTATACTATATGCTTTCCTTTGGCGTCAGAATATATTTTCTTTATCCTTAAAAGTCTTTTGCCTTTTTGAGTTTCATAAGTATCATAAAGGTCTTCCAGAAAAATTTTGTAGTCACTGAGTACAGGAAAATTAACTTGCTCATTCATACAATCAGTAGAGAGCGATTTAGTGCAAAGCAATTTCATATAATTATTTTGTTAAATATTGATTACACAGAACCAAAAGCTTTTTCCATTTCAGTCTTTACCACTGTATCATGTGTTGAATAATAATTTTGCAATAATATCTTTGTAGTTTTCCCCGTAATCTTAGCAACAACGGCAGGAGAAAGACCTTTTTCAATTGCATGGGAAATGAAAGATTTTATTGCCACATGGCTTGTTATAAGTTCAAAAAGGAAAGCTGTTCTATATTCTTTTCTCCCGCCTTTGTACTCTGCAATCTCAAGCTTCCTTTTCAAGCCAGCTTCATAACAAGCAAGTTTTATATTTTCATTCTGCTTTTGCTCGCTTATTAATGGTAGATCATAATTATACTTTGAAAGTATCCCTGATGAAATAGGCGTTAAAGGCACTAATACATCTGTTTTAGTTTTATGAGCTTTAAGCCTGATCGTATTCTCCTGAATATGCTCTTTACCCAATCTAAAAAGATCACTGATTCTTAAACCAGTTGCAGCCTGTAAACAGAATAAATCTCTGGCCCTTTCTAATTTTTGATTTCCTTTAAAATCAAAATTATATAGATGGCTAAGCTCTTTCTGGCTTAAATAAATAATAGTAGGCTTTTCTCTTAAAACTTTAAATTCATTAACGTCAGTACTAACAGATATCCCTCGTTTCTTTATGTAGTTTAAAAATGCTTTGAGGTCTTTTATTTGAGTGCCAACTGTATTATTAGCTAAATTTTTCTCAGTGATCAGATAGTTAAGATACTTATCATAAAATCGAAGGTCTATTTTTTCAAATCTGATTTTATCTTTACTGAATTTTTGAAAGTCCTTCAGATGGTTAAATGAAGTAATGTATTGCTTAATTGTATTGCCAGCTTTTACAGCTCTATTTTCATTAATAAATTCTTCATAAACAGTAAAAAAATCCTTTATTTCTTCAGGCTTGTGCTTTTGATTATAAATTCGTCTGACCTCTTCAACCGTGGGAACAATATCCTGATTAATTAATCTATCTTTTATATGATCTATCTCCTGGGCTAATTTTCTGATATTGGAATTTTTAACAGAATATCCAGGCAAGCTTTTTCTTATAGGTTCTCTTTGATCTAAATCCTTATTATTAAATTTCAAAAAATGAGGATCTACTTTTATTGAAGTTGGAAATAGAATTGACTTCCCTAAATGTCCATATTGGATAAATATTGCTGATTCACCTTTGGAATTAATCCTTATCTTCCCATTCTCTTTTCTAATTATAATTTTGATAGTTGCCATTGTCCTTAAAAAAATTTAACAGGACAAAGTTGTTAAAAGGGAGAGTTTATGGCAAGTACGCCAAAGTACTTAGACGTAATCCTAATACTGAAAATCAATTAATTATTCCGTTATTTAACGCAAAGGTTCTTTAAAGTAAGTGCTTTTTCTTCCGGCCCTGGGTACTAAGCAAAAAAGCCTGAAATTTTAATAATTTCGGGCTTTATTTTTTCGACCTCAACGGGAAATTGAACCACTCTAAAAATTAAATAAGTAATGTGGGGTTATTTTATAATGATCTATAGTATTTATTGAATGTTCAATGACTTTTTCAATTCATCTATCCATTTTTATTTAGTAGCCATATAAAGTAAAAATAGCTTAAATGTTTTTTAAAACTAACAACGATCTAAGTGATGACCGATTGATTCGATATTGGCGTATATTGAATATAAACGGCAATTAGTTAGCTTTTGTAAAACAATTATCAATTCTTAATTACTTTTAACTTTTTCCCACAGAGTCTCCTGATGGAGTAAACAATAATTTTTTCTCTGCGTTCTTTAATTTAGCTATGAGAATCTATTAACTCACTTTCTCAAAAACCATCTCATCAAAACAAATTAGTTTAAACAAAATTATTTACCACTACTTATTTTATGCCAGCTAATACTAAAATTAATAATCTTTCCGATTACACTTCTATACTTCCTTATGCCAGCGAGATGTTTGGAGTATATCAACCTATGATAGGTTGGAAATCCAAAAGAATTATGAACAGACATAAGCTGGGGCTTTGGCAAAGCAAGTATTCATTGATAAAAAAATTTACTAAAAGCTATCGTGGTATTTCAAAAATGGCGTTAGATCCGAACTGCGAAGCATCCAGAATATCCATTGAGATTGGGAAATTATTTACTTCGAGTGTGTCTGAAAGCAATTTCAGTATTTTAATTCAGGCAATTGCATCTAGCCTTCCTTTCGATCAACCCCCATCGGGAGAGAAGTGGAAAGATTTTATAGATCCGAAGCTGATACAAAAATTGCTTGATAATACCGTTTCTTCTCACTACAAGCAGTATTATTCAGACCGCTGTTTAAAAATAAATTCACAGCATATGTTTAAGTCCATCGATCGAGTAAGCCCGATTGAGTTAGAAAGGCAAAAAACGAAACTCTACGAAGATATTAAGGAGTTAATTAATTTTGAATCTGCACTTTCAGGCGCACTGCTCGGCATGGTCGATTTAAGTATGTATGATCAACTGGAGTTCCTTTTCTATACTAAACCCAAAACCGATCTTACAGTTTTCAACAAATATATCGCAGACATTTTAAGGTTCACTGATCCATTTGAAACCTTTGACCCCCAGAAAGACATTAAGAATGTCTGCGTATCGCCACTTGGAATTGTACACCTTTTCCGGCAATACTTTTTTGAGTTGGATACATTTCTTGGAACACCCGTTGGACACGTATGGCTGAGCCCCGGTTCCTCAGTAGAGTTGATCGAAGTAAGTACCCGCAGAACTTATGTCGAGAAGATCATTGAGCAATCATTAGAAACAACTAAGAAGGAAGAGAAAAGCATTACCGATAGAGATGAAATTTCTGATGCAGTAAAGCAGGACAATAAAACAGATTTAAAACTAGGAGCAACATTAACTGTAAACCAATCGTGGGGAACAGGCAATGCTACCGCGACTACAAGTTTGAATATGGATAAATCTCAGGACATAGCCCGGGAAACTACCCACAAGAGGATGCGCGAACAAACGACAAAGCTTTCGTCGGAGATAAAGCAAAATTACAAGTCCACTTTTAAAACCATTACTGAAACCACAGACACTTCAAGTAAAAGATATGTACTAAATAACAACACACATGACCTTATTAATTATGAGTTGAGAAGAAAAATGCGTCAGGTGGGAGTGCAGGTGCAAGACATAGGCACCTACTTATGTTGGCAAGGATACGTAGACGAACCAGGTAACGCATTAGGCATCTCTAATTTGGTACACATTGCTAAACCCGCAGACCTAGTTACCGTTCCAGATAAAACCGCAATAAAAGTTCCTGACGATCAATATGTGAATTTCACTGCGCAACTAGCCTGGGCATTTGATGATCCAAAAAGAGCCGGGTTTGACTATGGATTTATTGTATTAGGTTATGCTGATATTCCGCCTGCCCCGGACGGCTTTACTTTGGTTATTCCCCCAGATGGATTTGTCGCAGCAAGTCAAATATCAGCAGTGGGGGAAGACTTTTCAGGAGCTTGGGGATTTAGAGGGAAGATAGAGAACTCTAAAATTACACTTGGAGTCGTACCAGTAAATGGGGTTATGGACTGGGATAAAAGAGTAGATTTCACTGTAGGTGGAGTGCTTCAGTTTACTGCCTCAGAAACTAAAAGACAAGATATAGCAGCAGCGAACGCAGCAAAGGAAGCTTCCGCAAATGCTGCCACAGAAGAGAATGCACGGCTTACACAGGAGGCCTACCTAAAGGCTGTAAAAGATAGAATTGAAGTATCTAGGAGCATTAACACCCGGAAATACGAAGACCTGAGGGAAGAAGAGCGCATTATCGTTTATCGAAAATTAATTCATGATTTGACAAATGGAATAGCCGCAAACGCAGAGGATAACGAGACCTATCATACGGTATCTGAACTGTTGAACTCCATCTTTGACATAGACAAGATGCTGTACTTTGTAGCTCCAGATTGGTGGAAACCGAGAAAGCATTTTAACAAACCACTGGAAGGAAGGTCAAACAATTACGACATCTTTCAAAACCAATTTAAAGAATGGTCTGATCAGGATTACAGAGAAGACAATTATTATATCACAGACAAATCAGAGTACGCTAAAATGGGAAGCTCTCTAGGGTGGCTCATGCAACTAGATGGTGATGATCTTAGAAATGCTTTTTTGAATGCCCCATGGGTAAAAACAGTAATGCCTATACGTCCGGGAAAAGAGCGTGAAGCACTGAACTGGCTACAGCAAATGCATATAGAAGGCACGGAGGGATTAGATGCTGATTACCATGCAGAGAAGGCAGAACTTGACAAGATTAAAACAGCGTTAAACGTCCAAAACAGAAAAGTATCCATATTAGATGCCATACAATATCTGTGCGACCAGGTAGCTGAAAAACATAAAGAGTCTAATAAGGTAGATAAATTTCCTAAGGAAGAAATTAATGACGACAATAAAGTAAATGCAACCCCTATCGATAAAGTTTACGAACATGGCTTTTATCCGCTTAAAGATGGTTTTAAAGTAAACATGAGTGAGAACTTCGAAGTGTTTGACCAATGGATTGAAATACTTCCTACTGATCAGGTAGTACCAGTGGAGGTGAAGTATGATCCCAAAACAGGAAGGCAAAAATAAAAATGTCGTTTATAAATCCAATATTGCCAATTGGTGATATAAAATCTATTAATCAACCAAGTATGTCATCATCGAATGGAAATATTCCAGTAAGTGAATATCATGATTGCATTAAAAAAGTACAGGAAGCATTTCCAAGTCCGAAATACCATTCATCATTGCCCCATGTATTAAGCAGCCTTAGAAGGCTATATTACGGAGGAACATTATTTGGTCATCTTTTACCTTTGTCGCGTGCAATTACTATACCAGTCTTAATATGGGAAAGACCAAAACCTGAAGACCTATTGCCTGATTGGAATGATAAAAATACACTTAGTAAGCTTAAACAGAGAGCAAGTGAAAATGGAATCAATGACAATCCATCACCCTATCTGGAATTAACATTGAATGGCAGGCAGGAATTAATTGATGTAGGACATTTATTATTAACCTTTGATGCCTTACTTCACCCTACTACTACTATTCCCTACTCAAGCTATGACGTTCCAAATATAGATCCAGCAAGCTGGATCGCAGACGTAGCAATTGCTGTCTACTGGCATGATATATTTCTAAACAAGGGAAAATATGCACTGAAGGAAGCTGAATTTACTACCATCGGAGGTGATGATAAAAATGCTCTAATAAATAAAATTCTTTCAAAGTCCCAATTTAGTCCGGACGATTTTTTTTCCTGGTCTGCCCCAGATAGTGATCTGCTTGGAGATATTGATGGTTTTGTAATGAAGCATTTATCATCAATGCATCCGACAGAAACATTGTCAGAAATTTTTAACAGATATTACATACAACCACCTAAAGATACTTTTGCTAGAAAAAGATATTGGTTCTTCTGCTTTTTAAATGAACTAAACTATAATTATGCCACTCAGGACTGGGAGGATATAAACTATATCCGTTCAAAATACAATCCCAGAATTGATAGATGCGTCGACCTGTTTTACTCTGGGTTTTGGAGTTTACCAGGCTCTGTCAGCCCTCCTTCGAAAAAATCATACAAGGATACTTCCATGTTCCTGCAACTCTTTTTAGATTGGCTAAAACCAAGATTACAGGAAGAGCTTAGAACGGTACATGGAAAATCGCTTCCTAAATCAGGAAAAATGTTTTAACAATATGGTGATTGGGTTAATTAATGAATAATCCGAGTGTGTGTTTGGAAATAAACTATAATTAGTCCTTATAATTGATTAAGATTATGAAGAATTAGTAAGTGCTAGTAAGCAACCATATTGTTTTCAGAAGCTTAGTATTGATTTTGTAAAATCAATATATAAATAAACCACCTATGCAAAAGTTCTTTTTAAGATGGGAAGGGTAATGAATTATTGCCAAACTCAATAATATTTTCATGTATATTAGCTTAGCAATCTAAATTTTAAGATTTTTCAAGCTAACCTTCTTGAAAAGGTACCAATTGAAATACAGAATTAAGGGTGTAAATAAGTTTCAAATCCTCAACAAATTTGGTTCGACTATCGACCTGTTGCGGGTACATCAACTAAGAGGTTAATAATCTGCAATATAGATCGTTAACCTCTTAATTGATGTACCCAGGGCCGGAGCTCTTTCTTTTATATTTATTCATTATTCAACTTTCATGGAAAGCTAGCTTACTCCCTATCCGCATGGCTTAGCTCGCTTCCCCCTTTATTGGTAACAGAGTTCTTTATTAAAAGAGATTTGTAAGTATTAAACTAAGATAAGATTTAATAGGATGACAATAACATGAGATCATCCATTAAATCAAGTTTTATCCTGAAAAAGAGTCTCCCCTTTTACCAGCCACGAAAATCCAAAGCTTTCAACAGCCAGGGTTTCCATCCAAAAAGTAATTTGATGTTCTCGATAAAAACCTTCCGGAATTAATTTAAAGAAACCTCCCAAAAAAATAACAGCTAAAGCAATTATGATCATTATCCCACATATTCTATAAATCCGATTCCTGATTATTTTCATTGTCCCTCGTTCAATTACTGATTTATCAGATTTTGTAAAAAGGAATATAGACATATATGACAAGCAACTTAAAAAGGTCCCTGCTGACAAGTAATGAAAGGCTTCCCTAAATGTACTATGAGGTAAAAAAGTCACAGAATACGTTTTTGTTATATCACAACATATATCTGTAATATTGTCCGTAGGAAAAAGTGCAACAAGCAGTACTGCAATACCTGCAATTGAAGAAACTAATAAATCAACCAATTCCTTTCCTTTATAGATGATTAAAAAAATACCTAGTATGCTTAAAGTAGCTACAAATATTCCAGACACTCTTGTATAATAATAATGACTTAGTGATTCCAATGGTTGCAGATAACCATTATCGATATACAAAAAAACGACTAAAAGTAAAGGTAATGCCATCCCTAAAACACCTACAGTTTTTCTAAGCGTATAGCTACTGGTTAGCCAGATAGAATCGCCCTCTTTAAAATTAGCTTTAAGTATTGTTGTAATTTTCGATGATTTTGTTTCTTCCATAGCAATTCAATTTCTTGTTGATTAGCTGTTCATGTAAGTATAATATCCTCGACCTGTCGTAAAGCCTATAAGGATTGAAAATTTGACTTATTGGACTCATAAGTTTTGCTCGAAAAGATTCAGGTCGGCTTTGATTTTTACAAATAGGTTCTTAATCTGACAAGCTCTTATTTTTTCAAAATAAATAAATAGCCAGCCCACGACAAACTGGTTCTTAAAAATAACTATTTAGTACTATCAAAGAAACCCCTATTGTATAATGTATTACTTAAAACACTGATAATGCATTAAATCGGACTAATTACGAACAAAAAACACTCCCTTTTAACCAGAGAGTGTTTCTTTATTATAATGTAATCTTAATTTTTACTTCCCATTCTCCTCCAGCCACTTCCTCGCATTCACAAAAGCTTCCATCCAAGGAGATACTTCATCGTGGCGACCTTTCGGATAATTCGCCCACTGCCATTGTAACAACGAACGCTCGATATGTGGCATCATTACAAGGTGACGACCTGTTTCATCGCACAGCATTGCTGTATTAAAGTCAGAACCGTTCGGACAATGAGGATAAGTCTCATAAGCATACTTTGCAACAATCTGATATTTATCTTCTGTATGCGGACAGCTGAAACGGCCTTCTCCATGAGATACCCAAACGCCAAGTGTGCTTCCTGCAAGGCTTGAAAGCATTACCGATTTATTTTTATTGATGGTCAGAGAGGTAAAGATGCTTTCGTGTTTTCCACTCACGTTGTGAAGCATTTTCGGCTTTACATCGTGATCCAGATTGATAAGACCCAACTCAACGAAAAGCTGACAACCATTACAGATACCTACTGATAACGTATCTTCACGTTTAAAGAAATTCTCAAGCGTTGTTTTTGCTTTTTCATTATACATAAACGCTCCTGCCCATCCTTTCGCAGAACCCAGTACATCCGAATTAGAGAAGCCTCCCACAGCACCGATAAAACGTATATCTTCAAGCGTTTCTCTTCCTGAAATTAAGTCCGTCATGTGAACGTCTTTCACGTCGAAACCTGCCAGGTACATAGCATTAGCCATTTCACGCTCCGAGTTACTTCCTTTCTCACGAATAATAGCAGCTTTAATTCTTGGCTTAGAGCTGTCGATAACAGGCTTCTTACCATCAAATCCTTCAGGGAATTTGTATTTCAGTTCGTGGAATTTGTAGTTATTATAACGCTCTTTAGCACTTACTGGACCACTTTGTTTTATGTCCAGCAGATAAGATGTTTTGTACCAGGTATCTCTTAGTTTTGCGATATCAAAGCTATATGAATCAGCTCCATTCTTCAGCTCAAGCGTTGCCTCAGAAGTACTGGTTCCTATTTTATGGAAAGGAACATTATTTGCTTTTAAAGTAGTCTCCACCTCAGCTGATGCTTGGAATACAACTCCAATGTTTTCTGCAAACAGGACTTTAATGCTGTCAGCTTCACCAAGAGAGGTTAAATCAATGTTTGCTCCAAGCCTGTTATCTGCAAAGCACATCTCAAGTATCGTAGTGATCAGACCGCCACTGCCAATATCGTGACCTGCTTCTATTTTACCTTCCTTAATTAATAGTTGCAGCGTGTTGAATGCATTTTTAAACAATGCCGCATCTGTTATATCAGGCGTTTCGTTTCCTATTTTATTCACCACCTGAGCAAAAGAAGAACCACCTAATTTAAATTTGTCATTTGAAAGATTGATGTAATAGATATTCCCTCCCTCTCTCTGCAACACTGGCTCTACAACCTTTCTCACATCACTGCAGTTTGCAGCTGCGGATATAATTACTGTTCCAGGAGCTATTACCTCCTCATCTTTATACTTCTGCTTCATTGACAGGGAATCTTTTCCTGTCGGTATGTTAATGCCAAGAGCAATAGCAAAATCAGAACAAGCTTCAACGGCTTTATATAAACGAGCGTCTTCTCCTTCGTTCTTACAAGCCCACATCCAGTTTGCAGAAAGAGAAACGCTTTTTAAATTATCTTTTAATGGAGCCCATACGATGTTTGACAAGGCCTCTGCAATGGCATTACGGCTACCAGCTGCTGGATCAATCAGAGCAGAAACAGGTGCATGACCAATAGAAGTCGCAATACCTTCTTTACCCTGAAAATCCAGAGCCATTACACCAACATTGTTCAAAGGCAATTGAAGTGGTCCTGCACATTGTTGTTTAGCCACACGGCCACCAACACAACGGTCCACTTTATTAGTCAACCAGTCTTTGCAGGCAACAGCTTCAAGCTGCAACAGCTGCTCAAGGTAAGAGTGAAGCTGGTTTTGATCGTATGTTACAGGTTGATAAACTCTTTCAACTTCTTTATCCGTCATGATCATTTTCGGTGAGCTTCCGAACATGTCCTTCAGCTCCAGATCCATCGGCTTCTCTTTTGTAGAAGCTGATTCAAATGTAAAACGGTGATCACCGGTAACATCGCCGACTGTATACATAGGAGCACGTTCCCGATCAGCAATCTTCTGAAGGGTAGCGATATCCTTCTCTCCGATTACAAGGCCCATTCGCTCTTGTGATTCATTTCCGATAATTTCTTTTGCAGAAAGGGTCGGATCTCCAACAGGCAATTTATCGAGGTTTATTTTACCTCCTGTTTCTTCTACCAGTTCTGAAAGGCAGTTGAGGTGGCCACCTGCTCCATGGTCATGTATGGAAACGATCAGGTTATTGTCGCTCTCCACCATTGCACGGATAGCGTTCGCTGCTCTTTTTTGCATCTCAGGATTAGAACGCTGGATGGCATTTAATTCAATGCCTGAGCCATGCTGCCCTGTATCCGCAGAAGATACTGCAGCTCCACCCATTCCGATGCGGTAATTTTCACCTCCAAGAATTACGATTTTATCTCCCGGTTTAGGATATTTTTTCTGTGCCTGATTGGCTTTTCCATAACCAATCCCCCCGGCAAGCATTATAACTTTATCAAAACCCAGTTTTCTTGGTGACTTAAGCTTTTCTGATTTTTCGTCATACTCAAAGGTTAAGACAGAACCGGTAATCAGCGGCTGACCAAATTTATTTCCGAAATCAGTTGCTCCGTTAGAAGCTTTGATCAGAATATCCATAGGTGTTTGATACAACCACTTTCTTTCCTGAGTGGCCTTTTCCCAAGGACGGTCCTTTTCAAGACGAGATAATGCAGTCATATAAACTGCTGTTCCTGCCAGAGGAAGCGCACCTTGTCCACCCGCCAGCCTGTCTCTGATCTCCCCTCCCGATCCTGTTGCTGCACCGTTAAAAGGCTCTACTGTTGTAGGAAAGTTATGAGTTTCAGCTTTAAGGGAGATAACAGATTCAAATTCACTCACCTTATAAAAATCAGGTTCATCAGCACGCTTAGGCGCAAACTGTTGAACTACCGGACCTTTAATGAAAGCAACATTATCTTTATAAGCAGAAACTATATCGTTCGGATTTGCTTCCGATGTTTTCCGGATCAATTTAAATAGTGAGGTAGGTTTTTCTTCCCCATCTATCACAAACTTTCCGTTAAAAATTTTATGACGGCAGTGTTCTGAATTGACCTGTGAAAAACCAAATACTTCTGAATCTGTCAGAGGCCTGCCCAATCTTTCTGCCAGTTTGTTTAAATAATCAACTTCTTCATCACTAAGAGAAAGTCCCTCCTGTTTATTGTAGGCAGCAATATCTGTGATTGGCTTAACAGGCTCTGGTTTAATTCTGATGGTATAAATATCCTGATTTAGACCATTATACTTATGAGAAAGCATAGGGTCAAAATCAACAAAATCTTCTTTTACTTCTTTAAACTCTTCAATCCGGACTATTCCCTGAATGCCCATATTCAGAGTGATTTCTACCGCATTGGTACTCCATGGAGTGATCATGGCAGCACGGGGACCAACAAAGTACCCACTTAAAGTACTTTCCTGTTGTAACTTGGCACCAAAAAGCCATTCAAGTTTGGAAATATCTGTTGTGCTTAGTTCGCGCTCGGTCTGTAAGGCGTAAACTCTGTCAGATTGACTGGAAAAGAAACGAATCATGGTAATTTGAACAAGGATCAAAGGTACGGTAATAATTTTAAAAACTGAAAAAGATCTGTTGCCGGTTCCGGAGATTTAAACAGTTTAACAGGTGATAGTTTTCCACCATTTGATAAGATCCAAATGCTAACTTCCCTATTTAAAATAATACCCTTTTCACAATCAACATATTATCTTATTAAAACATTCTGACCGTATTGCTTTTGTCCTGAGATTTAAGAAAGATCAGCTTATAATACCAAACAAGACGTGTAAACGGACAGGCATAAAACTTTAATTTTCAGAACTTTTATTTAACCCCCTTGTCTAGTTAGACTGCAAGTTTCTTTAATAAAAATACATCTCTACAATCTTTTTCGCTTCTAGAATACTTAAGCGTCTAAAGTATCTATAAGAGAGTAATTTGTCTTCAACAATTAATTTTAGATATTTGAAAAAATTAAATCATTTTTATATGTATAAAATCTACTTATTAATTCTTTTTCTTCCATTTTTCACCTATGCACAGGATATAGACATTCGCTCAATCAATGAAGAAATAAAGGTAGTAAATGGTCACGTAAGCAATTTCGGCTTTCATTGCAACGCAGACATATCAGGAAGCAGTCAATCCATTAATATCCGATATTATCTTTCGGCAGATACTATTCTGAATGCCTCTGATGATGTCCTGATTAGCAATTCTTCTATGTCTCTTTTTAAGGGCTTGGTAAGCTATGGACAGAGTTTATCCATTACTAATTATCCTAAAAACAATTACCTTATTTTAGTAGCAAACTATAACAAAACGTTTTCAGAAACCAACTATGCCAACAACAGCAAATTTGCCAGATTAATATATGAAGAACCATTCAACAACCTTATTGCCAACGAGATTCGGACCAATGATTTATACAATCAAGTACAGGGAAATAGTGTCAGGTTGATTTTTAATATAAAAAATGGGGGTAATATCTCTATTTCCCCTTCTTATCGGATTCTGGTATCAAGCGACACTATTGCCGATGACGGTGATCACACCATTTATTCTGAACAAAACCTTAGCTCTTTAAATCCAACCGGCACCACTTCCAATTTTATTAAAGACTTCAGCGACACAAAAAATTTGACAGGAATAGTATATTTTATCCTGCAAACAGATCCCTCAGGGTTAATAAATGAATCTAATGAAAATGACAATACAAAATACATTAGTTTTAATTTTCAAAAGGAAAATTATGAAGTAAAGGTCGACTCTCTGAAAATAATTGAAAAATACCTAAGCGCGGATGCATCTTTCAGTTTTAACTATTACTTCGGAAATTCGGGTACAACCTATGCACAGTCCGGCTACTCTGGCTTTAAAACTTCTTTTTATATTTCAACTGATGCAACTCTCAGCCTTGATGATTCCCTTATCATAACAGCAACTAACAATGTAACAGGGCCAAATCAATCAAGAGCAAATTTCCTTCAAGCCAGAATACCTAAATCATTCTCCGATAAATCTCAGGTTTATCTTTTATATATCTTAAACAGCAACCAACAGCTTAGAATGGATGACCCTTTAAACAATTTTATGGCGGTCCCCATAATCCTTCAGGAGAAAAAAGCAGAAATTTCGGTAATAAGTTCTTACCCATATTTCAACACTCCTGCTTACTTTCTCAAACCTGGTCAATCGTTGGTAATAAATCAAATAATTACCAATACAGGAACCCTTTCCGTACCTCTTGAAATTAAATATTACCTGTCTGCAGATTCGATTTTTGATCTTTCAGATGAATTAATAAAAGAGCAGTTTATTGGCGAAATTCCTGCAAGAAACTCTATATATAATTACAATTATACTTTGATTGAGACTCTAAATAAACCTCAGGGAAAGTATTATATCATTCTGATTGAAGACCCGAATAATCTGGTAAACGATCTCAACGAGAGTAATAACTTTACTATTTCTCCTCTTTTTTATTATCCCGAATTTAAACCTGAATTCACTTTTGAATTCTCGGAAGTATTTAAAAGAGAAGCTTCTCCTGGGGATGAGATAGGTTATAAGTATTACGTTTACAGCATTTATGAATTATCTAAAAATCTTGATCCTGCACTTGTATATACCCAGATTTATATAAGCAAAGACAATAAACTTGATAAGAAAGACATGCTTATCCTAAATGATCCTTACCAATTTGGAGACCAGAACCGAACATTTACAGTGCCTTTAGACTGGGATACAGATTCTCTTTACCTTATTTTTGATCTAAACGGAACCAGATTGTTTGAAGAGAATCTATATACAAACAACAGAAGAGTCAATGGAATAAAAATTAATAATATAACTACTTCAACCAAAAATCCTGATGCAACTCAGGATTTTTCATCATATGTAGAAAATAAAACTTTGCTGTTAAAAGAATATCCAACAGGGAATTTATCCATTTATACAATTTCAGGCCAACAAGTTTTTAATCATAATATTTCAGGACATTCAGAAATAAGTCTAAATCATTTGAATGAAGGAATATATATTCTGATTTTAAACTCAGAGAATTCCTCCATAAGACATAAAATTGTGCTAAAATAGGTACTAGTTTTAGCCTAAATATTTCTTAAGTCTTCAGCTACATTCTAAAAATAGGCCACCCACCGGGGAAAATAATCAAGACAAAAATTTTCCCCTGGTTATATTTATTCTCTATTATGCAATCTTTCAAAAAAGGAAAATCTTGTCAAACTAAGGGAAGATTTCACTCATTATTTTTAAACTTTAAAAGATAAATTTCTTAAGCAATCTGCTCTGTTTGGGTTGATAAAACTCTTGGTAGTATTACCTCTTCCACCTGAAATTTATATATCCCACTGCAATTTCTTCTTTGAGGACTTATATGAATTGGGCAAAAACTTTTCTAATCTAAACCTCTGAAAAATTGATCATTACAGGAGTGTCAAATCCCATACCCAACAATTCACTTGCATTACCCTGACTGATCGCGATCTCCAGAAAGCCATTGCTATTAAAAAGTACCAGACAATCTCCATGGTCCATAGAATCGTAGGAATCTGCGATAAAATCAACGGTTTCTCGGGCAAAATGGACTGTAAAAGAGCGGTTATTCTTTTGTTTGTAAAATAACTCCTCTGAAATATTGGTAACTAAATTCCCATACTGATCTACATGTATCACGTGACCACCAATCTGCGTTTTGGAAACTCTGACCTGACGGTTAAGCATGGTTCTCAGGGAACTAATTTGTGTGCCAATATTGTAAATATTAGTGCCGCTGGCAAGTGAAACTGCAGCTGCTGCCAAAGTTGTTTTCTCAGGAAAAACCCTGTTATAGGAGGAATCTTTTGTTAACTCAACTATTGCAGTTGGTGCTTTGTCGCTTAGTAATGAGAACAAACCATTATCAATTCCGACGAAGTAATGCTCTTCCAGTTTCACTGCCACAGCCCTTTCTTCAGGGCCAGATGGCGCGTTTACAGATACTAAGTGTACAGTACCTTGTGGAAAATCTCTGAAAACGGATTTTAAAATATAGGCACCGTGAGCAATATTGAAATTTTCAATGGAGTGGGTAATGTCCACAACATTTATACTTGGGTTGATAGAAAAAATCTTTGCTTTTACGGCAGCCACGTAATGGTCTCTATGTCCGAAATCTGACATAAATGTGATAATAGCCATAAATTGCGCAGAAAATGATTAATTTTGTTTGTCTCTGCTCGTTCCGAAAATATCCGGTTTTCTAATGGAGATTTTTAAGAACAAGTGGCGCAAAATTAAATATTTTTTCAGCCAAATAACTGAAAGTTTAAAGTAAATAATTAAAAATAATAAAGCTGTTGGTAGAAAAGTCAATACACCTTGAAAATATATCTCTTATAGATTTCCTCGGAGTGGAAAACAGAATAATAAAAGAATTAGGTTCTGCGTTTCCTAAAAGCCGCATTGTGTCCAGGGGAAATGAAATAAAGATCATTGGTAACAATCTGGAAATTATCCAGATCGAACAGGTTATCAAAAGCTTGCTTGTTCATTATAATAAATATGGAAAAGTAGGTGAAAACGAAGTACAGTCTTTGCTCCGTAAAGAAGAGATGGACGGCTGTGATGAAGACGATGTGATTCTCTTTGGTGATAAAGGTATTGTGATAAAACCCAAGACCGTAAATCAAAAGAAACTCGTAGCTACTGCCAGAAAAAATGATCTCGTATTTGCCATAGGACCTGCAGGGACAGGTAAAACCTATATTTCAGTTGCTCTGGCTGTCAGAGCTTTGAAAAATAAAGAGGTTAAAAAAATTGTAATCACAAGACCTGCCGTTGAAGCAGGTGAAAACCTCGGTTTTCTTCCCGGAGATTTGAAAGAAAAAATTGATCCGTATCTAAGGCCTATATATGATGCCCTGGATGATATGATCCCTGCTGAAAAGCTGAAATATTATTACGAAAATCATATTATTGAAGTGGCCCCTCTTGCATATATGAGAGGACGTACATTAAATAATGCATTTATCCTTCTGGATGAAGCACAGAACACTACACCTATGCAGACAAAGATGTTTCTGACTCGTATGGGGCCAAGTTCTAAAATGATCATTACCGGAGACAAATCTCAAATAGATTTGCCAGGTAATCAGAAATCAGGTCTTGTTGAAGCCCTGGAAATACTTAAAGACGTACAGGGAATTGGTTTTGTGGAACTGGACGGAAAAGATGTGATGAGACATAAGCTTGTAGGCAAAATAATTGATGCCTATGGTAAAAAGGATAAATCATAAGAATAAAGACTAATATGAGATTTTTTTTCGCATTGCTTTTTTGGGCACTTTGTATTTCAGAAACTTTTGCACAAAGGCAATGTGCATCTACCTCATATCAGAATAATAACAGGCCTATGCCAACTCAGGAGCAAATAGATCAGCAACTGAGGGCTATCAAAAAACGGAGGACAACACTGGACAACGATACTATGGTATATGTAATTCCAGTAGTTGTCCACGTCATTCACAATACCAAAGGTAATCTCATAGGCGGAGCCAACAACAGAAATATAACTGATGAGCAGATTCACTCTCAGATTGCCGTTTTAAATGAAGACTATGGGAAAATTCCGGGCACTCGTGGTTATAACACCAACCCGGTCGGAGCTGACACCCGCATTCAGTTCTGTCTTGCCCAATTTGATCCTGAAGGCAGATCTACTAATGGAATTATAAGAGTATATAGTGAAAAAGCTTCTTTCGACTACAATATGGATGATGCTCAGTTGAAAAAACTATCCTATTGGCCTAGTGATCAGTACCTGAATATTTGGGTTACCAATATCACGGACCCCATTATAGGCTATGCTCAGTTTCCCGGGGGGTTTGGTCTTCCCGGAGCATCTTCGAGTGATGGGCCTGCCACTACAGATGGTGTAGTGATAGACTTCCGAACCTTTGGAACAATAGGAACAGCAAGAAAACCTTATCATCTTGGCAGAACTGCTACTCACGAAATTGGCCATTGGCTGGGACTCATTCACATTTGGGGAGACTCATACTGTGGAGATGATTATGTGGATGATACACCACCTCAGGAAGACAAAGATGATGATACACTTTGTCATGAAAGATTCTCCTATTGCAACGGCCAGAAAACTCCTAGAATGTTTCAGAACTATCTTGACTACACAGGAGACAAGTGTATGAACATTTTTACTCAGGGACAAAAAGAAAGGATGCGTTCCTTCATCAACGCGTCTGGCAATGCCCGCAGAAAAAATCTTCTTTTTAGCGGTGGTTGCTGCAATCTGCCTAATTATCCATATGCTCATAATTTAGACTTCGAGTCCGGCACAATACTCCCTGAAGGATGGTCCATCTCCACCTCTGATCATTCAAATACCTGGAGCTTAAATTCACCAGGAGCTTATGAAAAAAGCAGTGGATGTATATCAATTCAGAATAAAAACGGAGCATCGGAATTACAAACTTATGATGCCATCGTCTCTCCAAGCCTTGACTTTACTGGAAATGAGCACCCATATATTTTCTTCGACCTGGCAGGATCAGCAAATACTTTGGATAAAACAGATAGCATTGTTATTGAAATTTCTTTCGGTTGCCTGAATAAAAAGTACCTGGTAAAAAAAATCTATGGTGCCGAATTGAATACCGCCAGAAAAAATACATCCCTATTTATTCCTGAACCAGACGACTGGAGGTCATTTGATATTCCATTAGATGCCGCTGCTGGTCAAAAGAGAGTCAGAGTATATATTACAAGTTATGGTAAAGCAGGAACTACTATTTATCTCGATAACATAAAAATATACAAAGCTTCTCCAAATCTCATTATTAATCCATATCCCAACCCTGCCACAGACGCCATTTCTATCGATGTCATTATGGAAGGGGAAAGCAATGTACAATTTGACCTTTATAATACACTAGGACAAAAATTTTTTTCGGGATCAAAATTTGAGAAGACCAGCTTCACCCATCAGCTAGCTACAAGCACCCTGCAAAGCGGTATTTACATCTTAACTGTGAGCACTGCCAGTCAGATGGTATCAAAAAAGATTATCATTACAAGATAGTTTTAAGGATAATTGTTGATCTTTAATTTCTTTATGCACACTTTTGGACTTTCAACCAAAAGCATATGGAACATTGGGTCAGCTATCCCTTTGTCCGGTTTTTATTATTTTTCCTGAGTGGTATACTCTTTGCCATTTTTATTCCTGGAGAAAGTCTTACCGGACTATACATTGGATTAATATCATGTAGTGCAATTTATTTGCTGCTTCTGATTTTTTACAATCCTCAATTATTCTATTCCAAAAATATATTCTATTCTATACTTTGCTCCATGACACTTTTCTTTTCAGGAGCTATCATCACCAGGCAACAGGATAAAGAACCTGAAGCAATTAACCTGAAAACGGAGTTAAATTCATGTGGCTACTTTAAGGCTAAAATTACAGGAGAAACCGAAAGAAAAGGAAACTTCTATAAAATTACAGCAAGAGTAGAAAAGATTAAAACGGCTCAATCCTGGAGAACTGTAGACATTGATATTATTTTGTGGATTAAAAATGGACTAGTAGATGCTCCTTTCTACGGACAGACTTATCTGTTTAATGGCAGCCTCACTCGCATTGCAGGAGCCAACTATTACAAATCTTTTGATCCGCAAAAGTATTACAGATACAAAAACATATTTTATCAGTCTACTCCATTTAAACTAATTCAACTAGATACTATTCCTGATTCCTATATCATCTACCATTCTCTGGTTTTAAAGGATTACTTCTCCAGGCGATTTGGTGAGTTCATAAAAGATAAAGAATCCCTAGGTATAACAGAAGGAGTCATCCTTGGCAAAAGAGATGGCATCAGCAATGATGTCCGGGATATTTATTCTGGTACAGGAGCCATGCATCTCTTGTCCGTATCCGGACTTCATATAGGACTCCTCTATCAGTTATTGCTTTTTTTACTCAATCCGCTGATCTACCTTCCAAGAGGAAAACTGATACGGTTTATATCAATCTCGTCTCTACTGATTAGTTATGCATTGTTAACCGGACTTGTGCCTCCTGTACTTCGGTCAACCATCATGTTTCTAATTTTTTTAATAGCCAAAACTATTTCCAAAAAACATAATCCATACAATACTTTGGCGATATCAGCATTGGTCATACTTATATATGATCCATTCACGATTGCAGATATAGGGTTTCAGCTCACTTACCTTGCCATGGGGGGACTGATTTTTCTTCAGCCTAAATTGTCAGGTTTTTATGAACCCAAACGATGGCTCGATACTCAAATATGGACCATTACGACAGGAGGAATAGCTGCCACGATGATCACCTTCCCCATTTCTCTTTATTACTTTCATTCCTTTCCTGTTTATTTTTCACTCAGCAATCTGCTCGTAGCACCTTTGTCATATGCAATATTGTGGCTTGGAATCTTAGGACTTATTTTCTCCAGGACAGATCTTGTTTTAAAACCTCTTTGCTATTGTCTTGAAAAAACTATCTGGTTAATGAATGAAGGTTTAAGATATATTCTGAAAATACCTGAATCTGTTATAAGGGATATTTATATTGATATGCATCATATGATATTCTTATACACCCTGATGATATTGCTAATCCTGATTTTTTCCGCAAAGAAAATAAAGCTAGTTATCCCCTTGCTTATTCTCAGCATACTATTTTCAGGAATAGTTATTTATGAAAAAATAATTGTCTGCAGACAAAGAGATGTCATTGTTTTTTTTGTAAAAGGTAAAAAGGCAATTGCAGGCGTAAATGGAAGGGTAGCTGAAATATATGCAGACAGCACTTTCAATGAAGAAAAGTTGAAATTTGAAATATACCCCGCCCTATTAAGCAGAGGAGTTAAAACCTTTAATTTTATCAAACCTAGGAATTTTAGGAAGCTAAAATTTGGTAATATCATTCGATGCGGGAATAAAAATATTTTAACAGTTACCGATAAAACAATCTTAGATCCAATTTCTTATTTACCCGGAATAGACTTATTGATTTACGAACCTTCTTCAAAAGGAAATTTCGGAGAATTCGATCTAAAAGCAGAAAATGTCGTAATAAACAAAAAATATAAAAAGGTGACTGTAGATAAGATTTTGTCAAAAAATATAAATTTACATGTTACTGAATCTAATGAATATTTTGCTTTATCAATTGAAGGAGACCAATAAATGGAATTTGTAAAATACAGTACTGAAAACAAAATCTGTTGCATCACTATTAGTCGTGCAGAAAAAAGAAATGCATTGAACAGCCAGGTTGTTACTGAACTGAAAGAAGCCTTCAAAAAAGCAGAATCAGATGAGCAGGTAAAAGTAATTGTACTGACAGGAGAAGGCGATGTATTCTGTGCCGGTGCTGATCTGGAGTATTTGCAGACTTTGCAGAAAAATACCTATGAGGAAAATCTTGCTGACAGTAAAAATCTGATGGAACTATACTATCAGATTTATACACTGAAAAAAGTAGTAGTAGCACAGGTTAACGGTCACGCTGTAGCAGGAGGTTGTGGACTTGTTTCTGTATGCGATTTTGCCTATTCCGTGCGTGAAGCAAACTTTGGATACACAGAGGTAAGGATAGGATTTATTCCTGCTATTGTTAGTGTCTTTCTGGTAAAAAAAATAGGAGAAGCAAGATCAAGAGAGATGCTGCTTTCAGGAGAAATATATTCAAGCAAAACTGCGCAACATTTTGGACTTATCAATCATGTAGTGGAAGATGAAGATCTTTCTACAGTTGTTAATGAGTTCTGTGAGAAGCTTATCATTAATAACTCTGCAAGCTCAATGGAATTAACTAAGAAAATGCTTGCTGATATTTTTGCAATGGATGTAAAAGATGCATTGGACTATGCTGCCGAATCCAATGCCAAAGCCAGAAATACGGAAGACTGCAAAAAAGGCATTGCTGCATTCCTTAAAAAAGAAAAACCGCTCTGGTAACAGAGCGGTTTTTCTTTTTAGTCTTTATTATCTTTTAAATAACACTCTCAGATTCTTTATTAAAAGAACTTTCGAGTATTATGTATACTAATTGCACTTTTAGCTTTCTGCTTTAAGCTTTCAACTAAATTTTATACATCACAATACTACTTTTCTTTCCAAGCAAGCCTTTTCTTCCTGCAATTGCAACCTTATCTTCAAACCACATGGTAAAGCTTCTCAGCATAGTAAGCCCTTCATCATTGGGCAATGCAAGTTCTTTTATCTTATTACCTGACAGCTCATCCCACTCAATATATTTGATGCTGTTAAGAATTCCGCTTGAATTAGAAGAAAACGCATATGCCATTCTTATCTTTCCTTCATCAGAAATACTCATCGAATAAGATGAAGATAATAATCCTGCAGCCACATCACCTACCTGAGACTTGATATTTACATTTTCCCATAAGAGTTCATCATCTTTATTAAAACTGAACATCATGAATCCTTCAGCACTGACTTTGGCAGGTTTGGTAGCTTTCCATTTTTCTATATCATTGATCTCAGATTGATTAAAATCATATGTCATAGAATTGATCTCTCTTTTCTCAAGAACAAGTACTACTTTTTCATATTCATTCAGGAAAAAATCAGTGATATGATAACCTCTCCAGGTTTCTTCTCCCACTAGACTTTTATTACCCTGACGAAGCAGTTTCATAGTCTGCTTCATATGATCAGAAATCTCATGGTAGTTAATTTTTTCAACAAGTCTGGTAGTAAAGTCTAACTTTGAATACATTACCCCCATGATTCTCCCCTCTTTAGTGCATGTATTGGCTACATAAATAACGTCGTCATTTAAAAATTCAAGTCTAAGCCCTTCCCTTCTGGTAGATGTATATTGAATATCAAGCAGATCACTGTTTTTATTTTCCAGGTTATATTTCACAACAACCATCCTGCCCAGCCTGTCTACATTTAGAATAAAGACATCACCTTTACCATTCGGATAAATTCCATAGTTTATAAAATTATTATCTATCGGAATTTTTGATTCCTGCAATTGATTGAAATTGTTATCCCAAAGCTTTGCCGAGGCTACCAAGGTTTGCTGGCTGTAATCAAAAATATAGGTAAGGATTTTTTTTCTGTCTTTTGAAAATCTTATTTCATACTGATACTGGAGAGGAGTAACGAAATTTTTAGTAATACAGGAACCAATGCAGTTTTCAAAAGATTCTCTTACCGCTCCTTTGAATTTTAATGCTACCCAGTTATTTATTTTAAATTCCTGTAATACTTTATCCCACTTTTTAGCTCCAGTCTTTGCATCAAACCCATAAGCCAGAAGCTTACTGGTTTGCTTCATATTTTCATGCAGGATAGAAAACAGAACAATATCTGTTCCATTGAAAAACAATTCTTTATAATCTTCCTCTTCTGCAGCTGTCAAAACTACTTTAAAAAGAGAGTTCAGATCATTGTCATATTTTTCCAGTGTAAATTCTGAGGCACCTGCCTCCCCTCCTTTACTTTTGGACAATGTAACAAATTCATTTTCTGATAATTTCAAAGCTTCCCTGCGTCCATCTGGTTCTGGATAGGAGGAAGAAAAAGAAAATGGTAAAGTTTTCACAACCATCTGAGCAAACAAACTATTGTGAATCAGGAAAATTAGAAAAAAGAGATTAAAATATTTCACTCTGTTAACTGGTTTAAAATTTTCTTTAAAACGGGATTCAAAATACGTTTTTAGGAAATGATTGTAATCATATCGTACGCTATTTTTTTTCAAATGTTCCTTCCTGTTGATAAATACTCCAACAGGTCCAAAACAGCTCTGTAAACCTCATCAAGTTGCTCATTTGTAATTACATATGGAGGAATTATATACAAAACATTCCCAAGAGGTCTCAGTAATATATTTCTCTTTAGAAAGAAATCATATAGCTGATTCCTTTTAGGATGCAGATACCCTTCTTCTTCCCCAAAATCAATAGCAAAGGATAATACGGTCCCAACATGTGATATCCTTGAGATAAAAGAGAAAGTCCTCAATACAGGTATAAACTCTTCATGTGCAAGCGTTATTCGTGATATATTTTTCTGGCATTCGTCCTTTAAGAATATGTCAAGACTTGCATTGGCTGCAGCACAGGCTAATGGATTAGCAGTAAAACTATGTCCATGATAAAAAACATTATTCTTAATAGTATCAGCAATCCTAAAACTGCAGGTTGTTGCTCCCAAAGCCATTGTTCCTCCTGTTATTCCTTTGGAGAGACACATGATATCTGGATAAATTTTAAGATTCAGAGATGCAAAATATCTTCCTGTTCTGCCAAAGCCTGTCATCACTTCATCTGCAATACATATAACATCATAATCACCGGCAATCTTAAGAAGCTGCTCCAGAACATATGGAGAATATGTCCGCATTCCTGCTGCCCCCTGCAATAATGGTTCATAGATAAAACAAGCCACATCTCCCTGCATCACAATGGCCTCAAATTGCTCAAGACATTCCATTTCCTTCTCTTCTGAAGGAAAATCGATATACACAGTCTCAAACATCCATTCTGAAAATTCCTGATTAAAAACCCCACGACCACTGACAGACATAGCACCAAATGTATCACCATGAAAAGCTCCTTTTATTGCTACTGCCTTTTTCTTCGTCTCCCCCTTGCAGTGCCAGTATTGAAGAGACATTTTAATAGCAACTTCAACAGCTGTGCTTCCATTATCTGAATAAAACAATTTTTTCTGATTGGAAGGAAGAATTTTAAGAAGCCTTTCTGCAAGACTGATAGCAGGATCATGAGTAAATCCGGAAAAGATGACATGTTCAAGCTTCAATGCTTGTTCATAAATCTTTTGAGCAATATATTCATTGCTGTGCCCATGTAAATTGACCCACCAGGAAGATACAGCATCCAGAATTTTTCTTCCATCAGGAGTATATAAATAAACACCCTTTGCCGAATCCACTTTGATATAATCACCTCCGGAAGTAACTGAACTGTAAGGATACCAGATGGGCCCTGTATCATTAAGATTCAAAACGTTTTTCATGTTTGTCATTCCCAGGTATTAAATAATTCAATGGCATACTTATTTACAACAAACTGATCAATTTCCTTTTCCTGATTAATTCTCAACAAGCATTTTAAGCCGCTATACTTTAATATAAAATCTTCAGTTGATTCATTTCTGGGACCATTGAATACTATACCTTTTATACTTAAACCTCTTCTTTTTATTTCATTAATCGTAAGCAAAGTGTGATTAATGCTCCCAAGGTAATTATTCGAAACAAGAATAATTTCCGAATTGAATTTAACAGCAAGATCAATGACAAAATGAGTATCATTCAAAGGAACCAGAACCCCTCCTGCGCCTTCTATCACAAGGTTATTGCCCTTATTACCAGGAATCAGAATTTTATCAAGATCGATTGTCACGTTTTCTACTTCTGCAGCATAATGAGGAGATGCAGGAGTCTGAAACCAGTAACTTTCATTAAATATCAAAGAGTGATTATTATTAATCAGATCTCTGACTTTGTCGGCATCCCGCTCAACTCCACTCTGTATTGGCTTCCAGTAATCTGCCTGTAGCGCCTGGGTAAGTATTGCACTTACCAGCGTTTTTCCGCTATCTGTATTGATGGCTGTTACAAAGTAATTCATAAACTTTCAACTAATGTTTTTACAAGTCTTTCTATCTCTTCATCCGTATTGAAAACATGTAAGCATATTCTCAATCGCTCTTCTCCCTCTTTTACAGTTGGAGACAATATTGCTCTTACATCAAAGCCGTTATTCTGTACAGCAGCAGCAGCAGCTTTTGCCTTTTCATTTCCGGATATTCTTAGAACCTGAATTGGGCTTGAGCTGTCTTGAATAAGCGGAGACAGAATTTTACTTCCCTCTATCAAACTTCTGAATAATTTTATCCTGGATCTTATCTTAGCCTGCAATGATATCTCTTTTTCCAAATATTCAAAAGCAACTTTTAATGTAACCAGACTATGTAAAGGCAGTGAAGTTGTATAAATAAAAGGTCTTGCAAAGTTTATAAGAAACTCAATAAGTAATTCAGAGCCGGCGATACATGCGCCATGAGCCCCTATACCTTTTCCAAAAGTATACACTCTTGCAAATACTTTATCTTCGATTCCAAGGTGGCAACACATTCCATTTCCTTTCTCTCCCCAAACTCCGGTGCTATGCGCCTCATCCACGATTAAATGAGCATCATATTTGGTTGTCAGTTCAAGGATTTCCAATAAAGGAGCAAAGTCTCCGTCCATAGAATAAACAGACTCCACAGCAACATAAACTTCTCCTTTTGCTTTCTGAATTTTTGCCTCAAGATCTTTCAGATCATTGTGTTTAAAGGAAAACCTTTGTGCAAAACTTAAACGCGCTCCATCTTTCAAACTTGCATGGATGAGTTCATCATATATGATTGTGTCTTCTTTTTGTGGTATTGCTGATAAGATGGAGAGATTAGCATTATAGCCAGAGTTGAAGATTAATGCTTTAGGGCTTTTAAACAGTTTGGCAAAAAAAAGCTCCAGCTCTTCCACATAGTCCGAATTTCCGGACAACAGTCGCGAACCTGTAGATCCATTAATATTTCCAGTCTGAGCACTTAACTTCCTATCTATTAAAGAATAGAGCTTTTTGTTTCTTGCTAATCCTAAATAATCGTTGGAGAAAAAATCAACCAGATTTGGTCTAAGGGTAAGTCTTCTCAAGCTTCCCTCTTCCTTCCTTTGGTTTAATTTGTCCGCGAGCTTTTTCATCGAAACAAATTTAAACCGTATTTTTCAATAGCCCTAGCAATTGAATGATTTAGGCTCTAAGGAAAATTACTAATAAAAAATAATTACTGACAAAAGCCTGCAGGTATGCGGAAACTATCATGTTCATATAATTCCTCAATTTCCTTGTCGATTCCAAAAACTCTGGCGAGTTCCGTTTCAAATCCAGGTGGTATCGGACCATCTTTATAAAGAGGGCATTTAGACATCCAATCAAGATCTATTCGTTTTACCTCTACAGTCTGATCTTCTTTTCTCAGTGTGATCAATCCTACAGGAAGAATAAAAGTAGGCTGACGTTTGGAAACCAAAAGGTCTGAGCTCGTTTTGCCAAGAACATAGCGGATTTTTCCCGTTTTCAAATCCACTATTAAATCTTCTACCTTGCCAATCGTTTTCCCATTAGCATCGGTAACATCCCAATCCTTTATAGTAACATAGTCGTTCAAATTTAATTTATCCTTTGCTAACTCATATCGTTCAAGCACTCGCATAATCTCCTCCTCTCCGAAATAAACTGACTTGTTATATTTTTAATTAAAACTGGCAATCATGTATCTCTCCTTAAAACAAAAAATCCGGAAATTACCTCCCGGATTTATATTTCTTTTTAGAAGATCTTATCCTCTCATTGGTATTTGTTCAAAATGTACATGAGGTTCCTGACCGTCTTTGTATGCCTTCCTTGGCTTAAGATTCAATATCTGGAACATTTCCTTGTCTGCATCTACTTCAGGATTTGGAGTAGTAAGCAGTTTATCACCTGCAAAAATTGAATTAGCACCAGCAAGGAAGCAAAGTCCCTGCTCTTCAAGACTCATCCTTACTCTTCCTGCTGACAACCTCACCATTGCCTTTGGCATAATAATTCTTGCTGTAGCAATCATTCTGACCATTTCCCAAACAGAAACCCGCGGCTGATCTTCAAGAGGTGTACCTTCTACGGGTACCAAAGCATTAACCGGAACTGATTCAGGATGCTCAGGCAAAGTTGACAATGTCAATAGCATTCCTATCCTGTCGTTGTGAGATTCTCCCATACCAATGATACCTCCTGAACAAACAGATATTTTTGACTTTCTCACATTTTCAAGAGTATCCAATCTGTCGTCATAAGTTCTGGTAGAAATGATCTTATCGTAATGTTCTTCGCTGGTATCAAGATTGTGGTTGTAAGCATAAAGACCTGCATCTTTAAGTTTCATAGCCTGCTCTTCAGTAAGCATTCCGAGAGTACAGCAAACTTCAAGCCCCATTTGACTTACACCTTTTACCATGTCAAGAACACGGTCAAAATCTTTATTATCTCTCACTTCTCTCCATGCAGCCCCCATGCAGAATCTTGTACTTCCGGACTCTTTTGCGTTCTTAGCAGCAAGGATAACTTCCTGAGTTTCCATTAATTTCTGTACCTTAACATCTGTGTGGTACCTTGCAGCCTGAGGACAGTAGGCACAATCTTCCGGGCATCCGCCGGTTTTAACTGATAGGAGGGTACAAACCTGAACTTCCTGTGGATCGTGATTCGCTCTGTGAACTGTAGCTGCACGATAAATTAGGTCAAGAATCGGACTGTTATAAATTTCAGTGATTTCTTCTCTCGTCCAGTTGTTTCTGATCTCGGTCATTTTAATGAATTGGATAGTAAAATTATTTTATTTGAATCTCATAAGGCAATCTTGCCTGAATGCCTTCATAAGATTTTACTTCTTTTAACTTTTTCAAATAAGGATAAAGGGAACCAAATTCGCTTTTCAATAAAGCTGCTTCATCTTCATCTCCCATTTGCAAAAGTAGTTCTTTTAATAATGTTGTTTTAATTTCAGGTAAATAAACTATTTTATAATCTTTTCCCAACTTTGCCTTTTCAGCTGCAATATCAACAGCATCATCTAAGCCACCGAACATATCTACTAATTTTAACTCTTTAGCCTGAGTACCAGACCATACCCTGCCTTTCGCTACTTCCCTCAACTTATCTACAGAGATTTT